>PFDM01000023.1:0-603 GCA_002772825.1 Parcubacteria group bacterium CG10_big_fil_rev_8_21_14_0_10_38_31
CTACTTTTCAAGCAAACAGCAGGCACGGGTTGGGATTGCCCTCGTGCATCAGTGCTTGTGATGTTTAGAGAAATACAATCAAACACTTTTTACACTCAAACAGTCGGGCGTATTTTGAGAATGCCCGAACCGCAGGCAAAAGAAGATTACAAAAATAGTCCTGACCTTCGTTTGGGTTTTTTGTATACCAACTACAAGCGTAAGGAAGTGGAAATACCAGACCAAAATCCTAAAAATCAACCGCTAACAAAAATAGCGAAAAGAAAGAAGGATATAAAAAACATAGAATTGCCCTCTGACTACATTTCCCGTTTGGACTATGGCGACATTCGGGTTTCTTCAAAGTTTCAACAGATATTTAAGGACGAACTCAATAAGCACTTCGGAATTACAAAAAATGACATTCTCGGAAAGGCAGAAGCGAAGTTAAAGAAAGCAGGTTTAGACCTAAGCGGTACTTTAGTAAACGAGGTCGTTGCTAACGCTCGCTTTGAAGATTATGACAACCTTGCCTTTGACTTCAAAAAGAAAGGTAGTGATATTTCTCTTGAAATGTCGGTAAGCGATATTGAAAAAACTTTTAATTACCTTTGTTACCAACTC
>PFDM01000023.1:629-1953 GCA_002772825.1 Parcubacteria group bacterium CG10_big_fil_rev_8_21_14_0_10_38_31
TATAAGATATTCATAAAAGATGTTCGCAAAGGCACAGAAAGTAAGTTTCGTCCCGCTATAACAAAAGCACTTAGGGCTTATAAACCGATTTCTGATAAATTACTTACTGAAAAGAAAAAGAAGATAGAAGAAAAAGAAGCATACATATTTACCATACAAGAAGAATATCAATACCCCGAGGATTATAAAGTTGTGCCTCAAAAGTTGTGCGTATTAGACAAGCTCTACTTACCCGAAGATTACAAAGGACGCAAAAATGAAATTGCTTTTGTAGAGTATCTGGAAAAAAAGAAAGGAAAAATTGATTGGTGGTTCAAAAACGGCAATCAAGGCAAAAAGTATCTTGGCATTAAATATGTAAACTCCTCTACAAACGAAGACGAGCTGTTTTATCCTGATTGGATTATTAGCTTCTCCAATGGTCGTATAGGCATTTTTGATACCAAGAAGGGAGATACTGCCACAAGTACTGATACTGCCGATAAAGCGAAGGCATTACAAACAAAGGTAAAGCAGTTTGGTAAAAAGTTTATTGGCGGTATTACCATACAAGAAGCAGGGCTTTGGTATTACAACAATAGTCCTAAATACTCATTTAAGGACGGGCAATCAGTAAACGACAGCAAGGACTGGAAACCATTTGAGGATTTATTTTAAGATTTATGAAAGCAATAATAGTCGCACGAGTATCAACTGAAGAACAAAAGGAAGCTGGCAACTCTTTGCCCGCACAGCTTACTCGTATGCAGGACTATTGCGAGCGTAATGACTACATAGTCATTGAAACTTACAGCTTTGATGAAAGTGCTTATAAAACTAAAAGAGATGAGTTTGATAAAATTATAGAATGTATCAACAATGCAAAAGAAAAGATTGCAGTTTGTTTTGATAAGGTAGACCGACTTTCAAGAAACATTTTTGATAAGCGTGTAGCTTTGCTATATGAAAAAGCTGTAGCCGACACGATAGAGCTTCATTTTGTATCAGATAGCCAAGTTATCAATAACAAGATGTCCGCAGGCGACAAGTTCGCTTTCGGAATGAAACTCGGACTTTCTAAATACTACTCTGATGCCATTAGCGACAATGTGAAGCGTGCCTTTGAGCAGAAACGCAGAAATGGCGAATGGACAGGGGCAGTTCGTTTGGGCTACCTCAATGTCCCGTTAGACCAAGAAAAGCGATTGCGTAAGGATATAATTATTGACCCAGAGCGAAGCCATTTAGTTGTAAAGATGTTTGAGATGTATGCCACTGGCAATTTCTCACTAGAAACTATCCGAAAAGAAGTTACCGATTTAGGGTTGCGGAGCTTAAAGGGCTT
>PFDM01000024.1 GCA_002772825.1 Parcubacteria group bacterium CG10_big_fil_rev_8_21_14_0_10_38_31
CGGTGCTTCACATTTTATACAGATGCTATTTAGGCGTTATCTTTATTTACACTATTTAGATTGACCTTTTCTCCACTCTTCTATCTTTTTATGGTCACCGGATAAAAGCACTTTTGGCACTTTATAATTCTTATCTTTGTATCTCACTGTCTCCGGACGAGTGTATGCCGGTATCCCGAGCCCCCTCTCATCTTCAAGAGATTCTTCACTCCCCAATACCCCTTTGACCTGCCGAGATATAGAATCAATAAGCACCATCGCCGGCAACTCGCCACCCATCAGGACATAGGGGCCGATAGAAACTTCTTCCGCTTTAAATATCTTTTTTACCCGAGCATCAATCCCCTCATAACGCCCGGCTATTAGGATGATGTCTTTATACTTTTTCGCAAAGCTACGCGAAGAAGCGCTATCAAACTGTTTGCCAACCGGAGAAAATAAAATAATTTTTGTCTTATTTTTGATTTTTGATTTTTGATTTTTGATTTTCAAAATAGACGCGACAGCCTTAATCAATGGTTCTGCTTGCATTACCATACCAGGTCCACCACCATAAGGCTTAGCGTCCACCCGCCCGAACGACTGCTCGGTCGGGCGAGCTTTCTTATGCTTATCTTTACTAAATTTTCTTAGGTCATAAATCTTTACTTTGATCAGCTTATTCTTCTGAGCGCGCTTTAATATAGACTCACTAAGATACGAATCTAGAATATGCGGGAAAATTGTAATTATATGAAAAGTTATCATTGATATTATCTTAACATAACAAAAATCGTCCGCCAGCTGGCGGACGATTTTTGTGTTTAATAGAATTTAAAAGATTATATCTTCAAATCATCTATAGCCTCGTCAACACTCTTTGAAACCACTCTATCTCCTGACCTCATTTCTGGTCTCATACTGCCTTCTGGCTCTTCAATCTTAAGATTAACACGCGCGTTGTTCTTCATACCCACGACCCTAAGAAGAGTTCGGATAGCTTTCGCGGTGTTTCCACTTCTACCGATTATTTTTCCCATATCGGCTGGAGCAGTCTTCAAAGTCATAAGCACGCCCATCTCGTCAACTTTCCTTTCTACCACAACGGCGTCTGGCTCATCGACAAGCGACTTAACCACGTATTCAAGAAATTCCTGATCTGTATTTGCCATTTTATTCTGAAATTTTATCTTACTTTATAAATGAGTAGCTATCGACCGGTCACGCTACCTGTTTAGATATATAATACACGGCTTGTATATTCAAAGTCAACCCTGTTATTTGTAAATAACAGGGTTGACTTTGAATCTCTACTATTCTGCAGATTTAGATTCCTCCTCTTTAACTTCCGGCGTCATTTCTTCTACAACCTCTTCTGCAACTTCTTCCACAACGGGTGCCTCCTCTTTAGCCTCAATAACTTCAACAGCCTCAGCTTTAGGTTCTTCTTTCGGAGCAGTCTCTTTTACCACCTCAGGAGTAGCCAACTCTTTCTCAGCAACCTTTATAGTTGGACGAACATCCCTCTTTTTCCCATCAACTATCTTTAGATTAACAAGCAAATTATACACTGTATCTGAAGCCTGGGCGCCCTTAGACATCCATTCTTTTATTCTATCGGCATTTAATTTTATATCATTATTACGGCGAGGATCATAAGTGCCAAGAATCTCCTTCTCTCCTTTACTAGCCGCCTTTCTTGAGTCAGTAAGAACAACCCTATAACTCGGGTCATGTTTCCTTCCGACTCGTTTTAACCTTATTTTAAGCATTGAAACATCTTACCAAAAAAGCTTTTTTTGGTCAATGCTTAAACGGCTCAATCCGCCGTGGCGGATTGAGCCGTTTAATTTTTGGATTGAGCCGTTTAGCTTCTGCGTTGAGCCGTTTAAAAAAAACTAAGAGATTCTATCTTTCCCTATATATTGACGCAAAACTTCAGGGATTAGCACTGAACCATCCGCTTGCTGATAATTCTCAAGAAGAGGCACGAGAAGACGTGGAGTGGCAATAGCTGTATTGTTTAGTGAATGAGCAAAACGGATTTTACCGTCTTTATCCCTGTAGCGAATATTAAGACGCCGAGTCTGAAAGTCATGAAAGTAAGAAGCTGAGTGTGTCTCGCGGTATTTACCTTCGCTTGGGATCCAAGCTTCTATGTCATATTTCTTCACTTGACCAAGTCCAAGGTCTCCACCGCAATTTACAACCACTCTATACGGTATACCAAGGTCCTGCATTATCTTCTCAGAGTTTCTCAATATCTCCTCATGCCAACTTACAGACTCTTCATGATTTGCCTCACAGAGCACTATTTGTTCTAATTTATAAAACTCATGCACCCTCACAAGCCCCTTCGTGTCTTTGCCATAACTACCGGCCTCTCTCCTATAACAAGGTGATAAAGCGACATAAGTCTTTGGTAATTCAGAGATGTCTAGAACTTCATCTTTATGATAAGCCATCATTGAGACTTCGCTTGTCCCGGTGAGAAGGAGGTCGTCTTGTGTCTGATACACTTCGTCTTTGCCTTGAGGCAACCAACCAGTGCCGATAAAACTCTCTTCTCTTGCGAGCGACGGAGCAAAAAACACATCTTCAAATCCGCTTTTCTTCAAAAGGTCTATAGCAAAATGCCAAAGAGCCATTGTTAAAAGAACGGCATCATTTTTTAAAAAATAACTTCGTGAACCGGAAACTTTCGCCCCACGAACAAAGTCTGCAAGCTTCAGACTATCTAGAAGTTCTACTTGACTCTTCAGGTCAAATTCAAACTTAGGTATCTCTCCCCACTTGCGTATCTCTTGATTATTTTCATCGCTATCTCCTTCCGGCACGGAAATGTCCGGAATGTTTGGCACTTGGAGCATAAGAGTCCACCACTCTGACTCAACCTTTTTTAATTTCTCTTCGTCTTTCTGTAGAGACTCTTTGAGCTCTTTCATTTCTGCAATAACCTTTTCTCTCTCTTCACCGGCAAGCCTTGCTATCTTATCTGAAACTTCGTTTTGCTTAGCCCTAGCCGTCTCCACGACAGAAATCAGCTCTCGCCTCTTATCGTCAACCTTGATAAGCTCATCCACACTAAAATCAATCCGCTTTTTACGAGCGGCTTCCTTTACCAAATCCGGATTTTCCCTTATAAATTTTATATCTAACATAACTAAAGTTTCTTATATAATATCAAAAATGTTAAAATATACAACATGTCAGACGAAAAACTAAAATTACCGAGGAGAATAACCTTTAATGATTTTCCAGCCCTTTTGAAAGAGATTCCCGACCCTCCTAAAGAACTTTATATAGAAGGAGAGTTTCCTAATGAAAATTCTATCTTCCTTGGCGTAGTTGGCACAAGAAAATTTTCCACTTATGGCAAACAATCCTGTGAAAAGATAATAGCAGGACTTAGGGGCTATAACATTGTCATCGTAAGTGGCCTAGCTATCGGTATAGATGCTATCGCCCACCGAGCCGCCTTGGATGCGGGGCTTAAGACGGTCGCCATCCCAGGCTCTGGCATAGACAGAAGTGTCCTCCACCCAAGAAGTAACCATCGATTAGCAGATGAAATAATAAGAAATGGAGGAGCCCTTCTCTCTGAATTTGAGCCAGAGATGCCAGCCGGCATACACACTTTTCCTATACGAAACAGAATCATCGCCGGACTTTCTCATGCAACCTTAGTGATAGAAGCGCCTCTACGCTCAGGGACATCTATCACAGCGCGCTTAGCTCTTGAATACAACAGGGATGTATATGCTGTGCCTGGCTCAATCTTCTCTATAAACTCCATCGGTTCAAACAAGCTCATAAGACAAGGTGCCACACCTATAACTTCAAGTGATGAGTTAATTGATTCCTTAGGGCTAAACCCGAAAGAGTCAAAGCAAGAAGAGATAAATTTCACTGATAATGAGAGACAAATACTTGATGCGTTAAGCGAACCGACAGAACGCGACGAACTCTCAAGAAGTGTTAAGCTAACACCAAGAGAACTTAATCCCCTCCTCATGACAATGGAGATAAAGGGGCTCATTAAAGAAATGAGTGGAAAGATTTTTAAAAACATATAAACAAGTTGTTATTTGCAAAAAAAAATTATTTATATTACTACTTATAGGTAATGACAAAATTAATTATTGTTGAGTCGCCGACAAAAACAAAAACAATATCCAAATACCTAAAGGGCGATTATATCGTCCGCGCAAGCGTGGGACATATCCGAGACTTACCTAAGAGCAATAAGAAAGCTATTGATATCCCTGCCGGATTCGTGCCTCACTACGAAATATCCAAAGGGAAAGAAAAGGTGGTGGCCGAGATAAAAGAGTTGGCAAAAAAGGCCGATGAAGTGATACTTGCCACCGACCCCGATCGCGAGGGTGAGGCGATATCTTGGCATATCAAAGAGGCCTGCGGACTGAAAAATCCTAAGCGTATCGTCTTCCACGAGATAACCGAAAATGCTGTTAAAGAAGCGATGAAACACCCCCGAGATATTGACACTGACTTAGTAAAAGCTCAAGAGGCAAGACGTGTCTTAGACAGACTCGTCGGTTATGACCTCTCCGGACTTATCTGGAAAAAGGTGCGCTATGGTCTCTCTGCAGGGCGTGTACAGTCGCCGGCGTTACGGATAATCATGGAGCGTGAGCGTGAGATCCGTGCTTTCGTGCCGGAAAATTATTGGGTTATTAGTGGCGAATTTTCCGCCCAAGGCGGACCATCCTCGGGCTGGGAAAATACCATAACTTTAACTTGTGACATAGAACCTAGAGAAGAAAAAGAGACGGACCGTATACTAGGAGTCGCAAAAAAAAACCCATGGAAAGTAATAGATATAAAACAGACTGAGACGAAGAGGTCTCCTCGTGCGCCATTTACTACATCTACCTTACAACAGACGGCTAGCTCCCGGCTAGGATATTCTCCTTCACGGACAATGATGATTGCCCAAAAACTTTATGAACATGGACTTATAACATATATGAGGACAGACAGCGTCAATGTCAGTAAAGAAGCTCTACCTCAAATTTACAACGAGATAGAAAAACAATATGGCAAAGAATATCTTTCTCCGAGAGTATACAAATCTAAAAGTAAAAATGCCCAAGAAGCGCATGAAGCTGTCCGCCCGACAGACTTCAGCCAAAAATCTGCCGGCTTAAACGACGAGCAGAAAAAGTTATACAGACTAATCTGGGAGAGAACGATTTCCTCGCAGATGTCTGATGCTAAATTACTCAAGACGAAGATATCAGCCAATGTCACAGGAAGAGAGACAATCCCCGACTTCTCTGTAAATGGTAGTATCACTATTTTTCCCGGATGGCTTGCAGTAGACACAATGGCTCAAGGTGAAGAAACTCAGCTACCAAAAATCGCTGTAGATGAAAAATTAAAATTATTAAACATAGATAGTGAAGCTAAACAGACCGAACCACCAGGAAGATATACCGAGGCTGGCTTGGTAAAAGAACTGGAAAAACGCGGGATAGGCAGACCGTCAACTTACGCTTCAATCATCAAGACTATCAATGACCGCGGTTATGTGACAAAAGAAGGCAAGACCCTCCACCCGACTGACACTGGAGATGTGGTCAGCACTTTTCTTGAAGACAATTTCACTCAATATATAAGCGACTCATTTACGGCAGAAATGGAAGATAAGCTAGACGAAATAGCTGAAGGTAAAAGAGAATACGAGAAAATGCTTTCATCTTTCTATGGACCATTTTCCAAAGAGGTAAAAGCAAAAGGAAAGTCCGCTGAGAAAATCACCAACCTCGGTGACGCGGACAAAAATATGAAGTGTCCTCTTTGCCAAGGATCAATGGTTATCAAACTCGCTAAAACTGGCAAATTCTTGAGTTGCGCGAAATTTCCTGATTGTCTAGGTGCCAGAAAAATGGATGGTTCGGAAATGGAAGGACCAAAAGAGACCGGAGAAACCTGCCCTGAGTGTGGAGGTAAACTTGTAGAACGTGAAGGACGCTTCGGTAAATTCATCTCTTGTGCCAATTACCCTAAATGTAAATTTATCAAAACAAGCCCCGAGGAAGAAGCAAAGAAAAAGACCGGCGTTAAGTGTCCTGCCTGTAATCCTCTAGCTAGTGGAGGTGAGATAGTGGAACGTCGTGGCAGGTTCGGACTATTTTACTCCTGCTCCAATTATCCGGAATGCAAGTTTGCCATTAAAGCAAAGCCTACTGGCAATATCTGCAATCTCTGCGGATCGCTTATGATGGAAGGGACCAAAACTATCCCCGACAGATGCAGTGACAAAACCTGCCCAAACCACAGACCGGATAAATTGAAATAAACTTTAACATCTAAACGGCTCAATCCGTCCGCCAGCTGGCGACGGATTGAGCCGTTTAAGTTTAAGGTTGAGCCGTTTAGCCTCTGGGCTATCAACATACCATGTCGACATAGTATGTTGACCAGTAACCTTATACCTGAAATACAAAAGGCCAACTATAATCCGCCGTGGCGTATTATAATTGGCCTTTAGAAAAATTTTCTTTATCCATGGCAAGGGCATACAGCGAGTAAAATCCTGTATGCTTCTTGTAAAAAAATAATCCTCCCAGATCTTCCTCTCCCAAAAGAAGAAAATCCGGTTCTTCTTCCGTAAGGTAACTACCTTCTTCATTTATAACCTTATGGAATTTTAATAGCTCCGCCATATCCCACCTCCTGTATTTACGAGGTTAAATGGCTACCTACTACCTAACACCTAACGCTGACCGATGAAATTCACTATTCGATCACCTATAACTTCTTCTCCGGGAAAGAGGGGGTCAAAATCTTCCATGGTCTCAGACACAACCCCTCTTTTCTCCTCTTCTTCCAATATCTCTCTTTTTTTAAATAACAGAACCTTGCCCATAATCACAACCTCCTTTTTAAGAGATGTATACTTTATCGGCTTCCCAAAATTATTCATCTATTGTATAATAAAATTGTTAAAAAAGTCAACCCCACCGAACAAAGTGTAAGAGGATAAACCCAGAAAAAACATTTATGGAATACGATATACAAGAAATAATAGGTCAGCTTAGAGAGCCTCTTGAGGCGGATGTTAAGATTATAGAGAAAGCCTATAACTTCGCCAAAAATGTTCACGAAGGTCAAGAAAGATTTTCCGGGAAACCTTATTTTTCTCACCCTTTTGAGACGGCAAAGATACTAGCTTCTCTGCACTTAGACGCAGTCACTATCGCCGCCGGACTCCTCCACGACATAATAGAAGATACCTCTACAACAGAAAAAGAAATTCGGAAGGAATTTGGCGAGGAAATTTTAGGCCTTATAAAAGGGGCTACAAAACTTGGTAAACTTAAATACAGCGGAGTGGAACGTCATGTAGAAAATTTACGAAAGCTATTTCTAGCTATGGCGAAAGATATCCGAGTAATCCTTATAAAACTCGCTGACAGGCTTCATAATATGCAGACCCTACAGTATGTCCGAGAGGAAAAAAGAAAAAGAATAGCACTGGATACATTTGAAATATATGTACCGATTGCCAATAGACTTGGCATGGGTTACTTCAAAGGGGAATTAGAGGATCTGGTGTTTCCATATCTTCATCCGGATGAATATAAAATAGTAAAAAAGATTTCTAAAGAAAAAATTAAAGAAGGAGATAAAATTTTACTAAAGTTAAAACACAAGGTTGAGACTGAACTTGAAAAAGAAGGTGTTAAGCCGATAAGTATCCA
>PFDM01000001.1 GCA_002772825.1 Parcubacteria group bacterium CG10_big_fil_rev_8_21_14_0_10_38_31
CGGCTAAATTGTAACTTAGCCGTTGGGTTAGCTAATCACCAAACAAAAACTCCCCACTTAAGTGGGGAGTTTTTGTTTGGTCTTTTTCTTAAGCCTTTACCCTAGACTCTAATACTCCAACAGAATCTTTAGTGTCCAAGATTATTAAGTATTTAGAAGACAAGATATCTAGAACATTAAGATTTTTAATCTCGCCTACGCCAATACCGGCAATATTTCTAAAACTTAAGTTAGTATTAACATCTTTAGCTGGCATAGTCACAAGAGCGGCATTCTTCTTTTTTGTTACGAGCTTCTCAAAGCCTTTTACTTTAGACAAAGCTTTCAATATACCGACAGCTTCTTTTGTCTTAGTCTTATCCAAATCAATCTTATCTAAAAACAAAATCTCATTATCGTGTAACTTTCTAGAGAGTGCCACAAAAAGAGCTTTTTGTCTCATCTTCTTGTTTATCTTCTTAGTGTAATTCTTCTCGCTTAGAGGACCGTGTGTCACACCTCCGCCTTTCCAAATAGGAGATCTTGAGGAACCCACTCTAGCCCTACCTGTCCCTTTTTGCCTCCACGGCTTCTTACCACCACCCGATACTTCACCCCTCCCTTTAGCGTGAGCTATAGGGGCTCTTTTGTTTGACTGCATTGACACAACGACTTGATGAACAAGGTCGTCGTTCCACGCCAAACCAAAGATATTTTTAGGAATCTTTATCTTTCCGGATTCTTCTCCTTTTTGATTGTATATTGTTGTTTCCATAATAAAAGTTTAAAATTGAAATATCAAAATGAAAAATTACAGATTAAAATTATATAAGTTTTTAATTTCAAAATTATTTTGGATTTTTGCATTTCAGAAATACTAGCCCTTAATCTCCAGCAAGGTTCCCCTTCTGCCGGGTATCGCGCCGGAAACAAGCATCTCGTTATTATCTTTATCTATTTTTAAAACCTTTAGATTCTTAACGGTAACCCTATCAGAGCCCATACGGCCCGCCATTCTTTTACCTTTAAAGACTCTTTGTACGCCACCGGCACCAATTGAACCCGGTTCTCTCTCAGAGTGCTTCTGTCCATGTGTCCTTGGTCCACCATGAAAACCGTGTCTTTTAACAACACCTTGGAATCCTTTTCCTTTAGAAATACCGCTCACTTCCACCTTATCTCCTTCTTTAAATATAGAAACATCAATAATATCTCCAATTTTTATATCGGAATTTTCTTTATTCAATCTTAATTCTTTTAAATATTTAAAACCTACTTTATCAGGAGATAATTCAGCTAACTTTCCTTGTGGCTTTTTAACATTCTTCTTTTTACCGTAACCAAACTGGATAGCATTATATTTATCTTTCTCTTTAGTCTTTACTTGAGTAGCGACAACAGGCCCCGTGCTAAGTAAGGTAGCCGGATAGGCTTTACCATCCTTATCAAGATATTGCGCCATATTCTGTTTTAACCCAAGAATAAATTTCATCCTGTTAAAATTATGTTTATATATTATTAATACTTACTTCATACTTTACGATTGGACTTTTTCCAGATATCCGCCCAAGGCGGATTTAAGAAAATATACTCTCTTCGTTCGTTACTTTCTACAACATTTTCACCTCTATATCAACACCGGCAGGCAAATTAAGATTTGTCAGAGCTTCAATAATCTTCGGAGAAGGGGAGAGTATGTCAATCAATCTTTTATGCACCCTCATCTCAAACTGCTCTCTGGCATTTTTATATACAAAAGAAGCTCTATTTACAGTATATTTCTTTATCTCTGTTGGTAAAGGTATCGGGCCTAAGAGATTAGCGTCATAACGCAAAGCGATATCAACTATCTGCTTCACACTTGAATCAAGAATCTTACTCTCGTAAGCTCTAACTCTAATACGAAGCTTACTAGCTTCTTCTTTCTTAGCTTCTTTTTTCTTATTTTGTTTTTTTGTTTTAACTGCAGTCATAATTATTTTTTTAACTAAACGCTCGCCATTAATCTGCCGAGCGTCTAGTTAAAACTGACATTTAAGCTATTATCTTAGTTACCACTCCTGCACCCACAGTCCTTCCTCCTTCACGAATAGCAAATCTTTGCTTTTCTTCTAGGGCAATAGGGGAAACAAGTTTAACTTTAAATGTGATTGTGTCTCCTGGCATCACCATCTCAGTCCCTTCAGGTAGAACCACATCTCCGGTAACATCCGTAGTTCTTATGTAGAATTGTGGTTTATAACCTGTGAAAAATGGAGTATGTCGTCCACCTTCATCTTTAGTCAAGATATACACTTCAGATTCAAAATCAGTATGAGGAGTTACTGATCCTGGTTTTACCAAGACCTGACCCCTTTGAATTTCCTCTTTCTTTAGACCTCTTACTAAGATACCGGCATTGTCTCCAGCCATACCTTCATCAAGAGATTTATTAAACATTTCAATACCTGTTACAGTTGTTTTCTTTGTATCACCAAGACCAACAATTTCAACTTCTTCACCAACTTTAACTTTACCTCTCTCTATTCTTCCTGTAACGACAGTCCCTCTTCCTTCAATTGAGAAGATGTCCTCAACCGGCATTAGGAAAGGCTGATCAATGGCTCTTACCGGTTCAGGAATGTATTCATCAAGCTGTTTAGCAAGCTCTAGAACAGGTTTTGCCCATTCATCTTCAACTGATGTCGCCTCAAGAGCCTTAAGTCCTGATCCTCTTATGATAGGAGTAGTATCTCCCGGGTATTCATATTTAGTAAGAAGTTCTCTAATCTCAGCTTCCACCAAGTCAACCATTTCAGGGTCATCAACCATATCAACCTTGTTCAAGAAGACGATAATTGAAGGCACGCCAACCTGACGAGCAAGAAGAATATGCTCCCTTGTCTGAGGCATCGCTCCGTCTGTAGCGGCAACAACAAGTATTGCGCCATCCATCTGAGCGGCACCGGTAATCATGTTTTTAATATAATCAGCGTGACCAGGAGCATCAATGTGAGCATAATGCCTATTGGCTGTCTCGTATTCGCTGTGGTGTAAAGCGATAGTAATACCTCTTGCTTTTTCCTCTGGAGCTTTGTCAATCTCATCAATCTTCTCCATCTTTACTTTATTACCAGCCAAATTAAGCACGTTCAAAATAGCGGCTGTTAAAGTAGTTTTGCCGTGATCAACGTGGCCGATAGTACCAACGTTTAGATGCGGCTTTGTCCTCTCAAATTTCTCTGCCATATTAGCTAAATTAGTTTTTAGACCGATTAGGCCAGGGGATTAGCGCTTAATTGACCACAAGCACTCATCTCTAACTACCCGTTTATAATTAATAATTTTAATACCTAAAATAAAAAACTACGCAAAGATGCGATTAGTCTATTCTACTCAAATTAAAAAAAACGTCAAGCTTTTTTAGCTTGTCATCAAGCTTATCATCATAACTCAAGCTCAGAAGGTCCGACCTTATGAGTTTACACTCACACCATACCCCATAGGTCTCACCTATGTAAATACATAGGTGAGACCTATGGGGTATATTCGGATCTTCTGTGATATTGGAAACTTGGGAATTACTTTTATTACTTTTCGCCTGATTTTTCAAGCATTTCAAACACTTTTTCGTTTCTTAGGATACCGAAAGCATAATCTTTCACACGATCCCTCTCTATCTCTTGGCCATGAGCCTGGTAATGCGACACTATCTTATCAACCTCTGTTTCCAACTCATCATCAGTGGCCTTCACATCTTCTTTTATCGCAAGCTCCCTTAAAATAAGGCCAAAAGAAGACCTTTTTCTGGCATCTTCATTCCACCCGACTAAAATCTCTTCCTCCGTCTTCTTAAGGTGACCGAGATAATCTTCCCATTTTAAGCCCATTTGGGAAACACTTGCCTTCATCTCGGCAAGCATCTTACCTTTTTCAGACTCAACAAGCATATCAGGAACTTCAAACTTTGATTTCTCTATAATCTTCTCTACTACTTCAATTCTTTTCTTTTCCTTACTCTTCATCTCCTTATCATGTCTTATATTTTGAGCTATTTTCTCTCTAAAATCAGTTATATCTTTAAAGTCACCCAAGGTCTTCACAAATTCATCTGTAAATTCAGGTAATACCATCTCACTTGGTGCTTCTTTTTTCTCTTCACTTTCAAGATCTGTAGAATTTTCCTCTCTGGTCGCTTGAGTTGCTCTAGACCTCCTTATGTTTTCTATCACATCATCAATTTCCTTATCTTCCACCCTTATCTCTTCTTTAGCAGACATAACCTTCTCAGCAATCGGTCTCCAGTCAACAAGTTCTACCTCAGGCATAACCGTAGTCTTGATCTTAAATCCAAGCGGATTATCTTTAGCAATTTTTGTGATAGTAATCTCCGGCCTTCCGATAGCTTCTATCTTATTCTCTTTTATAATTTGGGGATAAGCTTTATTTAGAGCCCCTTCTGCCATATCCTCCAAGAAAACGGCTTCACCCACTTTTTCTATCAAAACTTTCTCCGGCACATTCCCTGGTCTAAAACCGTCAATTTTAACACTTTTACCCAACTCTAAGACAGTTGAGTTTCTTTCTGCTTCAAAATCTGAAGCAGAAATTTCTCCCTCTATCTCAATGACGGATCCTGGCAATTTTTTAATTTCAATTTTTATATCCATTTTATTTTAATTAATTTAAAATCAAAAAAATTAAAAATTTATTCCCGGCGAATTCTCCTTCTGCCTGCCGATAGACAGAAATAAGGAAATTAAGATTTTCGATTTTTATTACTTTTCTAAACCTGATAAGTTTTACAGTCTATCAAAAAATGATAATTTTGCAAAGTTCTTTAATAAAACACCCGAAGAAATTTTCGGGTGTTTTATTTTACAAAATATAACTCAAGCTGATTAAAGACTCTGGAGTTCACTATCAATAGCGTCAAACTCTTTATCTAAGTCACCCAAGTCTATATTATCAATAGCGTTATTTATATTTTCTGTCGTGTCGTCTGCTTTCAATGAATTCTCAATTTGCTGGGTCGTTAGAGAGTCTGCCTCCGGAGCGCCAACAGGCGCTTTGACATAATTTAAATACCAATAGACTAGTCCCGCCACGATAATTATTGCCAAAATGGGTATTATAATATTTTTTTTCATCATAAGATTTTTTTAATTACTATTAATTATCTTGAGAACTCTCAGAAGATGTCGCGTTGTCATCATCTTGGTTACTACTTTCTTCCTCTACTTCATACTCATCAACTTTAGGAATCTGTGCTAATCCGACAGCAACTTCTCTTATGACACTGCGGACATCTTTTACTATTTCTCTAAGTGCATCAAGATCCCCACGAAACATCTTACGCGTTTCTCCGACATCAGATCTTAAATTATCTTCGGTGGTAATATCTATACTGTAAGTCTTACCGGCTTGATCGGCGATACTATCTCTTGCAGAAGCTATAGCTGTCTCGGCGTTGACTACCAAAGCCCTCACACCAGAGACATCAAGTCCGTGAGCCTCTGCTTTGTCAGCGCGAGAACTTATACCCTTCAAGACCTCTTCCATTTTATCCAAAACATTTGAAAAATGCTCTACCATCCTCTCATTTAATCTCTTTATCTGTTCATCAATGTTTTCAACCGCCTTTTTCTTTCGCTCGTCTTTTATAGTCTCTAGGCGAGCCTTTAACTCTTCTCTCTTTTGTTTAATTATTTTTTTAGCTTCTTCTCTTCTAGATTCAATCTCCTGTCTAGCTTCTTCCCTCTTTCTCTCAATCTCACTCCTTAATTCTTCTCTCTTTTGTTCAAATACCTCAATATCTTCTTTGTTCAATGTCCTCATTTGCACTGTCCTGTCTTTTAATACGGAAATATTAGTAAAGAATCGATCTTTTCCTTCTTCTAGATCCCCTCTCAAATTAGCTTTAATATCATCTACATCACTACGCGCTTCAGTTCGCGCTTTTTCAAGTTCTCTTTTTTTCTCTAAGATGTTTGTCTGGGTTTCAAACTGTCTTTTCTCAAGTTCCATCTTTAGCTCGTCTCTTTTCTGTTCAAGTTCTCTAGCACTATCAGTAGTGATATTTTTAATACTATCTATTCTCACGGCATTAACTTCAGACGAGATGGCGGTATTTACTGTTGTCGGTAACACTTCCGCTTTTACAACAAAAGCAAACGCAAATAAAAATAGAACTAAAAAAAATTTCGATGCCTTATTAAAGATTTGATTATCCATATACTATTTTTTTATTAACAACTTATAATATTTTGTTATTTTATATAACAACTAACACACTTATTATAAGTTAAGGATTAAAAGATTGTAATTAAGTATGGGGATAACCCTACTAAGCGGGGTATTTTTCGTTATAAAGAACGAATGAATGTTCTATAGCTTCAAACGCTTTTTCTTTCCCTTTCCATTTTTCCACTAAAACTTCTTTCTTCTGAAGGTCTTTATAAACCTTAAAAAAGTGTATTATCTCTTCTAAGGTATGAGGCTCTAAGTCTGAAATATCTTTAATGTTATTAAACCTCGGGTCTTTTGTAGGTACAGAAAGAACTTTTGCGTCACCTTCTCCATCATCTTTCATATCAAGAACTCCGATGGGACGCACCTCTACCAAGCACCCAGGGACAAAAGGCTCGTGAGAAAGCACTAAAACATCAAGTGGGTCACCGTCGTCCCACAGAGTCTTCGGCACAAAACCGTAATTTGCCGGATAGTGCATCGGTGAATATAGTACTCTATCAACTTTAATAAGCCCTGATTCTTTATCAAGTTCGTATTTTATACGCGAAAGTTTAGGTATCTCAATGACGACATTAAGTTTTTCTTTATCGCCTGGTTTTATATCGTGCCAAAGATTCATATTATTTTAAGAAAAATTTTAAAGTTATTTTCTGTAGGATTTCCCTCTGTGACCGTCCTTAAAGGAAATAAGCTTTAAAATTTTTCTGTTAGGGGGAGTAAGGCTTTTAATTTTTTTTGAAAACTCATCTTCCTAAATCTTTCTTTTATTTATCTTCTTCTTTTACCTCTTCTTCAATTTTGACTTCGCCATCTTCATTTACTTTTGCTACAGACTCTCCGCTACTTGAGTGAATATCAAGTTTCCATCCGGTTAGCTTCGCCGCTAAGCGAACATTTTGCCCGCTCTTTCCTATTGCTAGTGAAAGTTGGTCTTCATCAACGATAACCTTAGCCTCTTTTTGTCCTTCTTTTAATTCTACGTCAAGAACCTTAGCCGGAGAAAGTGAGTTGGCTATGAAAACTTCCGGATCCGCCGACCATTCTATTATATCTATCTTTTCACCGCCTAACTCCGAGATGACAGTCTCCACTCTTACTCCTCTTTGACCGACACACGAACCGACAGGGTCAATCCCTTCCTGATTTGCCATAACGGCAATCTTAGAACGAGAACCTGCCTCTCTGGCAATATTCTTTACTTCAACAGCACCGGAAGCAATCTCCGGAACCTCTATTTCAAAAAGTTTATGCACAAAACGAGGATGAGACCGGGAAAGATATATATTTATCCCCCGAGGAGCTTTCTCCACTAAGTAAAGCAAGGCCTTGATCCTTTCCCCTATCCTGTATCTCTCGCCCTTAATCTGCTCGTCACGAGTAATGATACCGGTAGTCCGGCCGAAATCCACAAAAACATTATTGTTCTCAATACGCTGAACTATACCGCTGACAATCTCATCTTGTTTATCAGCAAATTCTTTAA
>PFDM01000009.1:0-3643 GCA_002772825.1 Parcubacteria group bacterium CG10_big_fil_rev_8_21_14_0_10_38_31
AGACCTTTGTCATAAAGAGTTTTAAAGACCCACCAGACCGACTCCATATAACTCGGATCCATTGTCTTATAGTCGGCCTCCATATCTACAAAACGGCCAATCTGAGGAATTATCTTTTTCCATTCGCTTGTGTCACGAACGACGACATTCTTAGCGGCCTTATTAAACTTTTCCAGTCCAAGCTCTTCAATATCTTTCTTAGCCTTGAGTCCGAGCTCCTTCTCAACCACATTTTCAACCGGCAAGCCATGACAATCCCACCCCCACTTACGAGGCACGCGATACCCTCGCATTGTCTTATAACGCGGTATTGCGTCTTTTATCGTGCTTGCCAGAATATGTCCATAATGAGGAGGTCCATTGGCAAAAGGCGGTCCATCATAGAAAACAAGCTCTCCTGAAGGGGCTTCCTTTTCAAGAGTTTTTTCAAAAATTTTATTCTCCTGCCAAAATTTTAATATATCCTTTTCCGCCTCGGCCGGAGACTTATCTTTTAGGTTATCTTCCATTCTTGGAATAATACTATTTTAAGCCGATAATTTCAAATTTTAAAAAGAAAATACCCCGGAAGTTGCCTAAACAACTTCCGGGGTTTTGTTACGAAGAACTTCTTCCGCTTTTTGGAGTTCTCTTCCTACATAAAGAGCATTCTTTGAATCTGAGATAAAAGGAGCTACTTGATGACTAAGTTTCTCGGCATTATCCCCGTGAAATATTTGGAGTAATTCTCCTATTGGAGAGAAGTGCCTAACCACTATCTCCTTGTCTTCAACCCTTATCTCAAAATTTCCTTTAGGGTCGGGAAAGAATTTCTCTGGTTTAACTTTAGACAAAAATGTATCAATTTTTAACCAGTCCCTTTCATATACATGAGCTGAACCGGAAGTAACAGTAAGCTCTCCTAACTGTATCTCCTTGTCTTTAAGCTCATCTCTTACGGCTTGCAACATCTCGCCTTGAAAATATCGCAACGCGGCTACATTTAAGGACCAAGCATTGAACATATCGTTGGTCCTTATATATGTCCACATGTGCAAACGTCTACAAGTGAGCCTAAAATGGACTGTCATAATGCAAGGCGGATCATTCATTGAGACTGACCCACCATACACATGAGGTGCCCATAAAGATATTACCGCACGGAATGTCTCCGACTTCTGCTTTAAAGCTCTGACGACTATCTTTATCTGATTGCCAAAGCCGTGGCGGATAATGTGACCGTAACGATAAGAAATGTCTTCTGACTCTGTACCTTCCCATAGATCCTTACAATACTTCTCTATATACCCGACATCATACTCCGGATGAGGAACAGAGTTGAAATCGCAAGGATATTGATCGGTGATGACCATCGTCAACTGCCATAATTCCTGACGCTTATGCCCTTCTGAGTCTTCACCAGTGATATGACCGAATTCACGAATCTCTTTTAGGAGCTTCCCGTATCCTTCATCAATCGTCCTGGCTCTTATCAAGTGCCCGGAGAAAGAAGAAGGGAAAACTTTACTTTTGGGTTCAGGCAATTCAACAAAAAGAGGTTCAAATTCAGTGGTATCTCTTAAGACATCTCTAAAATCACCTCTTTTGATAAATTCCTTCACTTCTAAAGTGTCGACAAATACAATCTTTACCTGGCGAAGAAATCTGCTAATCTGGCTTGGCTCTAAAAACATCTTAGAAGCCAGTGGACTATCGGGCTGAAGCGCAGAAATAGCTTCCTTTGAGTTTCCAAGCATGGTGCCTGTGACAATCAAATACTTCAAATGAGGATTAGCGAGGTAATTTCTTACCAGAATCCCTAGCCCATAAACGGAGTAAAGATTTCCGACAACAGCAATCTTATCCATCATCAAACCATCAAGATGTCTTTTGACAAAAACATCTCGAGGAGACCACAAGGTACAGACTCCGACATCAGCGTTCAGATTGCCGATCACGAGTTCTTTCTTTGAAAAAACCGGCCAATCTCTCGTATTCATCTTTATTTACCTCCTTTGAAAGAGTATTTCGTTCTATCGCCAACATGACATGCCATATATGAAGCAATTTCTTTTATTCTTTCTTTAGAGATCGGTATGTAATTTACGGAAATACCAGCCTCTAGTAACTTGTTATCACTGGCCCTTTTCTCGTCCATGCTCAGTGTGAAATTCATAAGATATTCCTTCCATACTTTCACAGCTTTTACTTTGTTCGTGATTATCACATCCTGAGCGCATCTGGGACAAGGGTAGTTAGTGATGTAGAGAGTAGAACCGTGCGCGTCTTCTTTGGCGCACTGACTCATAGCATTAGCCTCGGCATGAACGGCCTGACAATAAACTTTAAAAATCTCTCTAACGTCAGAGAATTTTTTCTCGTTTGTCTCTGCCTCATGCGAAGCTAAATGCTCATAATAGCAATACCCCAGCTCTCGACAACTTCTTATATCAGCTGCGGCTCCATTATACCCGGTACCCACCACTTTTCTGTCTTTTACTATGACCGCACCCACACCCCTCTTAAGACAAGAATGCCGTGTAGCACAACTTATAGCTTGAAACATAAAGATTTCATCCCAACTCGGTCTGTTTTTCATATCAACGCCTCCTAAATTAGGAAAAATTATTTTTATGTTAAAAAACGTTTTAGTCTATTAAAACAGACTATCTATTCTATCTATATTCTTACCTTAGATAAAAGATGACGTCAAACTAGACAAACTTAGATTTTATTACCTATTTAAAAATTTCCAAAGGAAGCTCCTTTGAAGAATTTGAGGAATTTTAGGAATTTTTTATTCAAGAGTGAAGACTTTGTCCGTGCCGTAATAATCCTCCCAATTATTATTATAATGCTCAAACATCCGCGCGAGTCTCTCTTGATCCAACTCTTTAACTTCCATTCTTTTCATCAATTCATATATCTTCTCTTTAGCTTCTTCCACTTCATCAGCATCTTCCACTACCGCTTCAAATTCCGCCAAGTAACCGTAACCAGCGTTTTTATCCAAACAGATATTTATATCCCCCATCTTATACTCCTCCCTTTCCCGAGACCATTTAGCTTGATAAGAGAACCCGGCGTCAAATAGTATCTGGTCCAATTCATCAATAGTCAAATGTGGCATCTTATGCTCAAACTCAAGCCGTGAAATCCCGTTATCACTAGTCGTGTCGTCAATTGATGACTTTACTACGAATATCAAATCTTCGTCAGCTAGTCTCACTCTTATAGAATGATTTTTTCCATCAATAACAATGCTCCTTAAACTCTCATGCTTCTCTTGTGGAATATGCGCCAACACTTTATCGTGAAGTAGATTAATATCACCATTTATAAAATAATGGTTTATCTGACTATGACGAGAAATGGACTCTACGCTTGGGTCAACTTCGGTCATCTTTCTCCTAAAGGCCTGGGCCATGGTCTCATCTCCTAAAAGGCTTTTTACTTCAATCTCATATTGTTGTGTAGACATTTTGCCATTATATCACATATTAAAAAAGACAAAAATTCCCAAAGGAAGCTCCTTTGGGGGTTTTTGTTATAAGAGAAAACAAATTACGCTATAATATCTATTACTTACAGGAACTGTACACCTTGCCGATATTTCTTTTCATGTTTTCAAGAAATATCTGGCAAGATCCATAGAAGTGCTTAT
>PFDM01000009.1:3662-11127 GCA_002772825.1 Parcubacteria group bacterium CG10_big_fil_rev_8_21_14_0_10_38_31
TTTTACCGGATCCTTTTTCTACGCCAGCCGCCTTCCTTAATAAGTCTGAAGCCGGAGGCGTCTTCATCTTAAAATCAAAACTTCTATCATCATACACATATATCTCCACGGGAATGATATCACCCATCTTCTCCTGACTCGCGTCATTAAACCTTTTTACGAAATCACCAATATTCACACCGTGCTGACCCAAAGCAGGACCAACAGGTGGCGCAGGATTAGCCTTCCCGGCTGGGATTTGAAGTTTTATGATTGATTTAATTTTTTTTGCCATGATTGTATTATTCTACTTAAAGTTTCCTAATTTGCAAGAAATCCAACTCCACAGGTGTCTCCCTCCCAAAGATAGAAACAAAAACCTTTACCTTGCCACGAGAGTCATCTACCTCTGCTACTTTGCCTTCAAAGTCTTTAAACGGACCATCATTTATCTGGACGGTCTCGCCTATTACAACATCTATCTTATGTTTGGCATTTCCACCATCCATCTTCTTAAACAAAGACTCTATTTCACTCGTATTAAGAGGAGTAGGAGTAGTGCCCGCGCCCACGAACCCTGTAACTCGGGGAGTATTTCTCACCACATACCATGAATTGTCTGTCACTATCATCTCCACAAGCACATACCCCGGGTAAACCTTCTCTTCTATAACTTTTCTTTTGCCACCCTTTATCTTTATTTTTTTCTCTGTAGGGACAACAACATCAAAAATCTTATCCTCCATACCGAGGGATTCAATCCTCTGCTTTAGGTTACGCGCCACAGCATCTTCATATCCGGCATAAGTATGGATAGCATACCAACTTCTTCCTGTTTGTAATTCCTGTTTTGCCATATTTAAATGATAAATTTATCTAGAATGTAACTAAAGATGAAATCGAAAAAACCAAGATACAGCGCGACAAAAATAGATACTACTATAACAATAAAGGTAAAACGAACAGTGTCCTTCCTGGAAGGCCATTTAACATACTTTAATTCTCCCTTTGTATCTCTTAGATAATCTGTTAATTTCATAAAAACCTAATTTAAAACGCCCTCTCAGGCGCTACTAGCCATAATACTCTTCTATAATATTATGTCAACTATGTTCCCTAGCTTGAACACTATCGTGTCTCTAAGTTCAAAAAATAATTACAACCATCAAAAACCTATTAGATTAGACCTAAACCACAAAGGACGGCCCTTTGTAGTTTAGGTCAGACCTTGAGCACTGGGTGCCCAAGTGGTGGGCAACGGCTAAATTGTACCTTAGCCGTTGAAATATGAAGCCGTGCTTCATTTACCGACCAAAAATCCGCCAGAACCAATTTGGGCTTTTTTCCTGACTGGACTCTCCTTTTCCATCCTTATCATCGTCAACGATAATAAGCACTCTCTCACCAGGCTTAGCTATCTGAAATTTATCCCTAAGTTCCTCTTCCGCACCAGCATTAGTGTTAAGACGATCTATCTCCGACTCAAAATAATCCTTCTTTTTTCTTAACTCATTCAACTCACTTTCAACTTCATTATTCTTTCCGGTAGCTTTTCTATTCTTACCATAAACTCCGATAATAGAAAAAATAAAAAATAAAAAAACGATTAACAATAAAAAAATAGCCAACTTGGAATACATTAGACTGCGAAACATTTTCCTTTGTTGAAATTCTCTCATAATTATTATATTATAGCAGACAATGAGAACCAATAAACAAAAAAAGAGAAGTCAGCTTATATGGATAAGCATATCCCTCTTGGCAGTGATAGGTATGGTCTTATTTACCATAGCCCCCCTCTTCTAATAGTTCTATAACAGTTAAAACCACCCGCATGGGAGCAAGGCACCCAAATTGGTGATTTTGGAGCTCTTCTAACTCTTCATCATCTTCAAGAAAACTTCTTGGGGGATATTCACTTTTGCAAAAGCTTCTCGCTTTTTCTTACCCTTCTTCTGCTTTTCCCATAGCTTCTTTTTTCTTGAAATATCACCTCCATAAAGATACCCTGTAACATCTTTCTTCATGGCAGATATAGTCCTAGACGATATGATGCGCCCCAACGCCTTGGCTTGGATCTTTATGACAAAAAGTTGTCTAGGTAGAATCTTATAAAGCTTTTCAACCGCTTCTTCTGATTCTATGTTTACCCTTCTCCTTGAGATAATCTTAGTGAAAGCAACGACTGGCTCTTCGGCCACAAGAATATCAAGTTTCACCACATCAGCCTCCCTCATATCGCTTATCTTGTAAGAGATTGAAGCGTATCCCGATGATACACTCTTAAGCTTATCAAAAAAACCTCTCATCAATTCACGGAGAGGCATCTCCCCGCCCATTGAGATTCTCTCCTTTCCAAATTGTTTTGTATCGGTAACTTCAGCTTCGTGATCATAGCAAAGTTTCATAATATCTCCCACCCTTTCCGAAGTGGTGATAATCTCAAAGTTAACCCACGGTTCAAAAATCTTCTTGATTAAATGCGGTTCCGGAAAAAGTATCGGAGAACGGACAATTTCCCTATTGCCGGATAAAAGTTCCACCTCATAAGAGATAGTGGGAGAAGCTGTTATAAGCTCCAAAGAAAATTCTCTCTTTAAGCGCTCAAGTATTATCTCTAAGTGAAGCATCCCTAAAAAGCCACAACGGAAACCACGACCAAGCGCTCCCTGTGTCTCTTCCTCAAACTCAAGTGATGAGTCCGAAAGACTTAACTTCATAAGGGCTTGTTTTAAATCGTCAAAATCATCTTTCCCTTCAGGGTAAATACTCGCCCAGACCACCGGACTTGGCTTGAAATACCCTAAGAGCGATGGGAGCGGTTTTTTAAAAGAAGTAACAGTATCACCGACAACAGCGACATTGGGCTTTTTGATATTTGTAACTATATATCCAGTCTCACCTTCGTTTAATACGGAGATTTCTTTCCTTCCAGGAGTAAAAATACCAACCTCACCGGCGGTAAATTTTTCTTTACCGGCGACAAGCACAAGCTCATCACCCTTCTTAAATGAACCATCAATTACTCTAGCATACACAATGACCCCCTGATGATTAGAATACTCAAAATCAAACACTAACGCTCGAGACCCTGACTTGTCGCTGGAAACAGGCGCCGGGATACGCTTGATTATCTCAGCGATAAGCTCATCCACTCCTTCTCCGGTCTTTGCCGATACCTTAAGCACGTCTTTCTCATCACAGCCCAAGAGGTCCACCACCTCTTTTAAGACAGCGTCCACTCTTGCGGCCGGCATATCTATTTTGTTTAAAACAGGGATTATTACGAGTCCGCTATTTTGTGCCATCTCAAGAGTGGAGAAAGTCTGTGCCTGGACACCCTGAGTGGCATCAACAAGGAGAATCGTCCCCTCCACCGCTTTAAGAGCTCTTGATACCTCATAAGAGAAGTCTATGTGCCCGGGGGTGTCTATAAGATTAAGTTCATAATCTTGCCCGTTAAGATTATAGGCCATTCTCACTGGTTGCATCTTTATAGTGATGCCACGCTCACGCTCAAGCTCCATTACATCAAGCACCTGCGCCCTCATCTTCCTCTTTTCAACGGCATGAGTCTTGTCTATCAGACGATCGGCAAGGGTTGATTTGCCATGATCAATATGAGCGATGATACTGAAATTTCTTATATTTTTAGTCTCCATTTACTCTATCCTACATTAAAAACAGCTTAATTTCCAGATAATAAAAATCCCCCAGGTTTGATCTGGGGGATTTTTTTACTTTAACCTTTCTTCAACAACACTCCAATCAATCGCCTTCATAAAACTTACAATATAATCCGCACGCTTTAGACCATAGTCTGTAAGGAAAGCATGTTCAAAAACATCCATCACCAAAAGAGGCACTGCTCCGGACAAATGCCCTGTATCGTGTTCGTTTATCCATACATTAAATAATCTCTCACTTTCTTTATCAGAATACAAGACAACCCAGCCAATTCCCCTCATCGCCCCTATCGAGCGAAAATCTTTCTCCCACATATCATAAGACCCCCACTCTTCTTCAATTCTTTTATAGAGTTCTGAATCCTTACTCACCTCCTTTTCCCCTTTTGAAATATTACCGAAGTAAAGTTCGTGGAGTCTCATACCGTTAAACTCCCAACCAAATCTTCTGTTTAGTTCCGCAAATTCCGGCGCACCAAACTTATCCTCCTTTTCCATTGCGGAAAGAAGGTCATTAAGTTTATTAAAATTGGTAACATATCCTTCATAAAGGGTAAAATGATTCTTCAAAAGATTGTCACTGAAACCATCCGTGCCTAAAATATGATCAAATTTTTTTGCTTCGTATTTCATAATTATTATTTAATTTCTAAATCTTCCCCACTAAATCCATTCCTGGCTTTAGAGTATCTTTACCTGGTTCCCAACTTGCCGGACAAACATTCCCTGAGTGTTCTGCCACAAACTTTGTCGCCTGAAGCTTACGTAAAAGTTCTTTAGCGCTTCTTCCCACACTATTGTCATGTATTTCATAAGCCTTCACCACTCCTTCAGGGTTGATCAAGAAACTTCCTCTTAAAGCCAAACCCTCCTCTTCAATATAAACACCGAACTCTCTGGAAAGGTTGCCTGTAGGATCAGCCGCCATAGGGTATTTAATCTTCTTTATCGCCGGAGATGTATCGTGCCAAGCCTTATGAACGAAAACCGTATCTGTGCTCACAGATATAATCTCTGCCCCCTCTTTCTTGAATTCTTCGTAACTATTAGCGAGCTCTTCAAGCTCTGTGGGACACACGAAAGTAAAGTCCGCCGGATAAAAGACCAAAGCCACCCATTTACCTTTATAGTCTGATAATTTTATCTTCTTTGTATCTTCGTCCTGATATACTTCAAACTCCATGTCAGTCGCTTTTTTATTTATTAGATTTTCCATAATTTTATTAGTTAATATTTACAAAATAAATGGTCGATAATTCTGTTTATTTTAATTCCTTTTCAACTTCCTTTCTTCCAGCTTCAAGTTCCTCTACCTGCTCAGCGTCCCTGGCTAAGAGTAATGCTTGGAATTCACCCACGTGCGTTTTCTCCTCTTTTGCTATATCAAGTAACACTTTCTTAATATCCTCACTTTGGGCATTAGCGGCAAGTTGCTCATACAGACTCACAGCATCAAGCTCGGCGATAATCCCCACGCGAAGAATCTCTTTATCTATATCCTCTTTCCTAACCCCCTCTAAACTTATAGGTATATTTGATAGCATATTTTATTAATTAATCCTTATAAATATATCTTCATTGTCTTACTTTTTGATATTTTTTACAACTCCTCGGGTTGCGGAGCGATAGGTTTAGTCCGCCAGAATTTATGCCGAAAAGACGTTACAATCTCTTCCATTTCTCTGTTCTTTAAGCTAAACAATATGCCAATTCCGACCATTATGCCAACAACACCGGAAAATAATCCTTGAAGAAATATACCGACAAAAGTATTTATATCAAAAACATTACTAAAGATATAAAGAGAAATATAAGCAATAATACCCATAACAACAGCAGAAACAATAGACTGCCAACTTACTCTACGCAGACCAAACAGTCTTCCAAAATCCTTTTCAAAAATTCTCCACAAGATGATACCGTTTAAAAACATGCCGAACGAATAAGCGATAGGAAGCGCCAAAACAGTCGTTCCCGATACTTCTTTTATCCTCAACAAATTCTCAAAGAAGATACGGACCATCGGGAAAAAGTCAAATAACTTTATAAAAACAAAAGCTGAGATAATCATAACAACTGATGAAGCGACATTAATGATTATCGGCTTCTTCGTCTCACCGGAAGCATAATAACCGCGGACAAACAAAAGGACGAGACTCTGGGAAGTGAGCGAAAAGATAAAGACCGCCAAAGCCGCCGCCACAAGCCTTGTCTCAGTCCAATCAAAAGCACCCGTGCCAAGCACCACTCTGACAATCTGAGCCCTAAGCACTATAAAAAGAGCCGTTAGAGGCACCGACCAAAATATAATATGCCTTCCGGCTATCAGTATATGATTTAGAAATTCTTCTCGCTTGTTCTCGGTAAAAAAGCGCGTCAAGGTCGGAAAAGCCGCCACCGAATAACTTGCCCCTATCACTGAAATAGAGACAGACTGCAGATTAAAGGCAAAAGTTAAAACAGTAATACTGCCTATACTTATCCCCGAAGCCAAAGCCACAAAAATAGTAATCACAAATTGAGTTGCCGAAAGACCAAGGGCGCGAGGTAGGGAAAGTTGTAAAACTTTTTTTATATCCGAGAAATTCCTCACAATCTCAAACTTAGGCAAAAAGCCAAGCTTATATACGATAGGTATCTGGATAGCAAAATGAAGAAAAGCGCCAAACAAAACTCCGAGTGCTAATCCGTTTAACCCAAAAACAGGATATAAAAATATTATACCGAAAATTATTCCCAGATTATAAAACACCGGTGCAAGAGCATAGATAAAAAATTTATTGAAAGACTGAACGACGCTTGAGAGTATCCCTGAGAAACCCAAGAAAGCTGGCGAAAGAAGAAGGATCCTTGTCAAAGTGATAAGCTCCTTTAATTCATTTTCACCAAACCCCGGAGCGATGAATTTTACAAGATAAGGGACAAGGAAAAATAAAATTACCGCCAAGAGAAATATCAAGACTGTAAAAACACTAAAGATTGAATTTATAAACTGAGAAGCCTGCTCCTTTCTCTCATCTTCTGTTCCTCTGCCACCGGAAAGTTTACCTAAAAAGACCGGTATCAAGACAGAAACTGACACGACTAAAGATACCGCAAACACATAGACAAGATCGGGTATTCTGAAAGACGCATAATAAATATCAAGTTCCAATCCGGCGCCAAACTTACCGGCAAGGAGTCTGTCTCGAAACAAAGCCAACACTTGAGAACCTAAAGAAGAAAGTGCAAGAAGAAGGGCTGCCTCATGCAAGCCATCAAAACCTTTATAAACAAAATTTAATATCCTTTTAACCATTTTAGTAAAAACCCTTTAAAAACCGATGAAACTATTATACGATATAATACATGAAAAGACGTATGGGGATAAAGTATCTTACAATCAAAGAAGCCGCCCTTATGATGGGCGTGTCTCCCAGTACCCTAAGGACATGGGGCAAAACAGGAAGATTCAAAGCCGAGAGAGATCCTAAAAATAACTATCGTATTTACAGAGTTCCCCAAATAGAATCATTCATAAATAAAAATAATCTTAAACGCCCGACGAACAGAAGAATTATTGATGAAAACGAATAAAATCAAAAAATCCACCGTTAAGGTGGATTTTTTGATTTTCTATGTTTACGTTTATAAGCCGAATTCTGTACTGTATTTACTCGAAAGCAAAGACAGCGATAATCATTTATCTGTTCCGCAAGTTACCAAGCGGAATCAAGCGGCACTCTACCAAAATTGTTTGAGTGAAACGAAATTACAATTTTGAGTACCCGCCTAGGGCGGGCATGTCCTCCTTCGCTAAA
>PFDM01000009.1:11140-11381 GCA_002772825.1 Parcubacteria group bacterium CG10_big_fil_rev_8_21_14_0_10_38_31
TCTCAGTTTTGTATTCGCTTACAGCGAACAAAATTGGAGCACGGCCTTGCACCAAGCAGGGTTTACCACTTATAATCGTTGCCGATTATAACTCTAGGGTAGCTTTATTAAAAAAATAAAACTTCTCTAGTCTTTTCACCTTTTACCCTCGATAAAATCGGGGCTAGTATTGTCTCTGTGGCACCACCGACCCCATGGTCGAGTGTCCTCAATCCTGATAAATCAGAATCGGGATTTCCCT
>PFDM01000009.1:11397-11758 GCA_002772825.1 Parcubacteria group bacterium CG10_big_fil_rev_8_21_14_0_10_38_31
ATAAATCAGAATCGGGATTTCCCTACTTCGATATCACTACCGAAGCGGAGGGGGTTACCCTCTGCTTACTTCCAAACACATGATATTTCATGTGTTTGGGGTGTTCGGACTTTCCTCTGCCAATTTTGCCAAAGCAAAGCGAAGTTGCAAAATTGCACATCCGCCTCGGGTGGACAATCATTGACAGCGATTACCCAACGTAAACCTCGCGTATTATAACACTATATCACCAAAAATGCAAGGCTTCGCAATCTATCATCTAAAATGACACCGAACGGCCATTGGATCTATCATATAAAAAGACACCCAAATTATTCAAATCTGATAGGATTTAATTTCCGCAAAGGTTTAACCTTTGCGG
>PFDM01000025.1:0-7221 GCA_002772825.1 Parcubacteria group bacterium CG10_big_fil_rev_8_21_14_0_10_38_31
CTTGGGCATATTTGGGTTTGTTGTATATGACATATGTTTATATTTTACCCCCTGTGGTGTTGCAAAGGTATTGAACCATTACGAAGCATTGACAAGATACCATCATATTGGTACTCTACAAATAGAGCTTTGATCTTTAAAACAAAACAAACTGAATTTTATTTCAGTAAGGGAGGCATTTATGGAGAAGATGTATAAAACACTCAGCGCACCACTTGTGGTCCAGGTGGAGATTTCAGCACAGTGTACGAGTAAATGCGTGCACTGCTATAACCACTGGAGGCAAGACGATGACCTGAAGAGTCATAGTGTTGGTCTTTCTGAAGAAGGAATTGACCGGATAATGGACCAGCTAATCCGCCACAAGGTGCTCCATACGGTTTTTACCGGAGGCGAACCGTTCTTGAACAAGCGCATTTTGTTTAGAGCACTTGAGAAAGCGCAGGGCTTTGGGATTTCCGCGGGAATTAACTCTAATTTAGTTCCCATAACCATCGAAGATGCCTTGCGGTTAAAACAAGCGGGGGTAACGAGCGTCCTCACTTCACTAATGGGCCCGACTTCAGAAATTCACGATGAAATATCTCAATGCAGGGGTAGTTTTGAAAAAGCAATACAGGGTATCCGGTTCCTTCAAGAAGCAGACGTCTCCGTCGTGGTAAACATGGTGATATCCCAAAAGAACAAGCAGTATCTGAAGGAAACAGCCACGTTTGTAAAATCGCTCGGGATTAGACACTTTAATTCCACACGCGCCGGTTGCCCCGGGAATTGCGCTGATTTCAGCGAGTTGTCTTTAAGTCTCAAAGACTTTAGAGATTATCTTGCTGAATTACACGCTATCGGCGAGCAAGAGCAGATGTCAGTAGGAGTTCTTGAGAGCTACCCGCTCTGTGCGATGAAGGAGGTCAATCGCTACAAGGCATTTATCGGTCGGCGGTGTTCAGCCGCAGTAACTACCTTGACCATCGCTTCCGATGGAAACATCCGCCCATGCTCTCACCTTGATACCTCTTACGGCAATATCTTCAAAGAAGAACTCGCGTCCATCTGGAATCGTATGCAAGAATGGAGGGATGGCAAATTAATACCTTCTAAATGTTCTTCTTGTAAGATTCTTGCTTGGTGCGGAGGTGGCTGTCGTATGGAAGCAAAGATGAGGAAAGGATCTCTCTCCGCAACTGATCCATACGTGTCTTTTCAAGATGTTGACTACGCCGCTTTCGAGCTGACAAAGATCGAACGTCGAGCGACAACATCTTCTTTCCCCTTTATGTTTCGGTTAAATCCTCAAGCAAGATGGAGGATCGAAGAATTTGGTGCTGTAGTGTTCATAGGACCGCGTTTCAAATGCTACCTAAACACAACTGCCACCAAGCTACTGCAAGGACTAAACAGAGATCGTGCCTATCAGCTAAGTGATTTCACTAGCAAACAAGATGATGATGTAGAAGGTTTTTTATGGCAACTTTACAAACGTCAGATCTTAGTACCTGCCCCTTAAAAAACCACATGGAGACTTAGTCTCCATGTGGTTTTTTCTTTCTTTTTAAAAATTGTTCTTCAAATGACGACATGTGTATCCTAAATTATACCCTGCAAAGAAATTAAAAACAATTTCCAAGTAGGATAAACCCTAAAATATGATTATAAAGCAAAAATAAGTGTTGAAACAAAAAACCACTTGGAGGCTTAGCCTCCAAGTGGTAAACGACGATATTTATACCCTATTTGATAACCTTTAGGCAAAAGGATGTGTGAAAATCCACAGTTTTCCAACGGCTAAATTGTATTTAGCCGTTGAAAAAAGAGGGTGATTTTTGTTCGCCGTATGTATTTTCGGGCTTAGTCACGGCGGATTGAGCCGTTTGGATTGACAAGTTGATGAGGACAGTGATATTCTGATAATAGAGAGGAAATAAATGTCTGAAAATTAACCCTTAAACAAGAAAGGAGGTGAGAAAAATGACAGGATTTATCAAGCTTCTTAAAACGACAGGGATACCCTGCACTAAGGACATCAGGGGCTTTTCCCCTCAACTACGCGGTGATTGCGACTGCATAGGAGGAAATTGCGACGGTGGTTGGGGGGCATGTGAATGCAACTGCGACTGTGCCGACGAGTGAAGGAGCACGGCACCCCACATTCTCTATCTCATAGAGAATGTGGGGTTTTTATTTAATTAAAAGAAATTTTAGATGCTTTTTCCATCATTAAAATTAGATTTGGATAATTTTCTTTAAATATTTTATCTGTAGCAATCGCCCACTCAGGTACAGATTGCATTTTGAAACGTGATTTGTACTCAAGGTCAATTATCAAATCTACTATACGCTCCTTAACCCAATGCTCAACTGAGTACTTCTTGATTAGATGCTCAATCATCAAATGCAAAGATTCATGTATGACGGTCTTTATTAAAAATTCGGGAGGTATATTAGAAATATTTATGATCACCGAATTTGGTGTCAGATAGCTTCCCTGCGTACCATATTTAGTTAAAATTACATTTATCTCTTCCAAAGCATATGAACCAACCATTTTTTGGTTAATTCTTTTTACTAAACTACTGTTTCCTTCCCATGATTTTAAAATGGCGCTTTCGGCGATTTGATAAGTTTTCAAATCATACTCTTCTTCTATCTCTTCTCTAATTATTTCAATATTTGTCTCTTTAGGATTTTTTATAGCATTTGGCAAAGAAAACTTGTAGTTGTTCTTAGTAAGCCACGTCAGAATATCAAGTGTTTCTTTTACTCTACGTGCTTCGGAATCAATATTGAATTTAAATTTTATGGGTATGGCAAGCATGATTTTATCAAAATAACTTATTTTTTAATTATAACAAGAAAAGGCCACTAACACACTATAGTATGTTAGTGGCCTTTAGGTAGATATCTACTTTATCCATCCTTTTATCATAGCGTCAGGTGAATACACTGTCCATAGTAAAGGGCACCCTCCTGAGCAGTCTTCAAAGACTTCGCAATCAATGCACTTTTTTGAAGGATATGCTCTGACTTGCGCAAAATTATTTTTCATCTCTTCTGACCCAAAAAAGGTCGCTAAAGACTCAGCAGATTTAAAATCCTTTCCATATCTGCCAACAGGAAATCCGAACATGCTGTTGCAAATCAACAGCGAACCATCTGTATCAATGATACCACCCGATTGGTGTTGGAGATGACATGTGGTTGAAATCTGACCCCTCTCTTTTAGGGTTTTGATAAACTCTTGAGGCCAGATACAAAGAGGGTGCTTCATAACGAATACAAGGCGTCCGCCTGTAATCATATGTGCTTTTTCATAGGCAGATATTATTTCTTTAACCATTATATCGATATTAACCATAAACTTATCGTCTATGTGGTCTTTGTGTATAGCAGGAGAACAGAAATTTACAGATATGCCAAATGCCCCACAGTCAACAGCATATTCCACCATATCCAAAAAGTGGGATACGTATGGTTTAGAATACACGAAACTAGCTATGCTATTGGGCTGATACTCAAAAACCCTCCGGAGGCCTTTTGTAACTCCAGCGAACATATTGGTCTTCGTGTTTTCAACCATACTTTCACGGCTAAACGCCTTAAAGGATGCGCCGATATGGGTGTTTGGGTGTATTAAATACTTTTCCCAAAATTGATCATCGGAAAATCTATATGCATTAGTCACAAGAGTTGACTTTACTCCGCCACGTTTCATTGATTCGTTAAAGTTAAACAGGTGAGGCCACAATGTTGGCTCGCCTCCTATTAAAAATAGCCGATTAATCCCGAGTTGTCTTGAAATTTCAAGAAGATCAAGAGCAAACGGTAGAGACATATTATCTTCTGGTAGATATTTACTCCCCGTCGCATAACACCATGTACAGCGGAAATTACACCCACGGTTAAGAGTTAACCATATCAATTTTAATTTTAAGGAATTCATTCTAACTACCTCCTTATGCTTACTATTTTATTAGTTTTCAAAGACCAATCTCCCTCTATTCTCACAATACTAGACCAATGTATTTTGTCAATCTATCATCACTTGGCTATCCAGTAGCCAAGTTATTCTCCGGAAATTATTGTAAGCAATTCACTAATTGGCAGACTGAAATTAATTTTGACCCAAACCTTGTTTAGGTCAAAGGCCATCTTAGTTATTATTAGAAATATCTTCGATTTCTGATAAATCATCAATAGAGAGATTTTTTAAAGTATTATTTCTTATAAACAACAGTTTGTCAGGTTCTATTTTTTTCACAAAATCTATATCATGAGAAATAACTAACAATGCGCCCTCATATTCAGAAAGAGCTGAAATTAATTCTTGTATAGTCTCAATATCAAGATTATTTGTAGGTTCATCAAGGATCAAAAGATCAATTGGGGAAATAGTTATCATCGCGCAAGCAAGACGAGCTAGCATACCGCCACTTAAATTTTTCGCTTTCTGATTAACATCTTGTTGAGTAAAAAATAAATACCTACCCAAATGTTGCCGTATATCTTCAATAGACGCATCTGAATAAAGCTGTATATTTTCAAGTACTGTCTTCTCGAGATTTATGGTGCTATATTGTTGGTCAAAGTATACAATTTTAGCTGAATTGTTTATTTTTGTTTTAGGTTGAAAACGGTATGGCTCTATACCCAAGAGTGCCTTAACAAAGGAAGATTTACCTGAACCATTCTCTCCGAAAAGTACATATCTATCCCCTACATACTGATCAATTGTGATGTCTTTAATTAGGCATAAATTATCGATATATAGAGAACTTGAATCTAGCGAGTAAATACTTTTCTTTTTTGATTCAGTTGTAATAGACGCTCTCATTTTTTTTCTTTTTGAAACATGAATTTCCAAAAAATCCTCTTTTGCTTTTCCTAACATAGCTTGAAGTTTCTTTGTATTTTTACCAGCGAAGTCAGACGCTTTATCAGCAAGATACCCTCGGTCATGTGCTGACATACTCTTATCATGAGCTTGTTTTTTACCTCCCGCAGTAGAATGAGCTTGCCTTGTATTTTCATGTTTTATAGTTTCATGTAATTTATTTACTTTTTTTCTTAAACTTTCTTTCTGTCTTTCTATCCCCTCTTCTTTTAATTGATTTTCTTTTTTATAATCATCATACGTTCCTTGAAAGTTCCTAATTGAATTATTTTCTACTATCCATAATTTATTTGCCAAATTATCTAAAAACCAAATATCATGTGACACGAAAAGAATTGCCCCTCTAAAATTCTTTAAAAGATTAAGTAGTGCTTTACGTGCAGAAAAATCAAGATGATTAGTCGGTTCATCAAGTAATAAAACATCCGGATTTACTAAAAAGCCCTTGGCAATCTGCAATAGAGTAAATTCTCCTCCTGAGATATCTCTCAAGTGTATATTTTTAAAAGATTTTTGGAAATTTTTTTCCAGAAAAACATTAACTTTAGAAAGCGAGAGTTTCTCTTGATCTAAGAATTGTTCAATTGTAATATTTTTTATATTCTCGGGAATTTGAAGCACTTGTGAGATTAAAGATACGGAGCCATGTACACTCAAAGACCCCGACAAAAGATCAGCATTGCCAGATATTGTTTGCAATAAACAGGTCTTACCTGACCCATTTGAGGCTAGAATTCCAATTCTGTCATTAATATTTAGACCACCAGAAAACTTTTCTATAAGAGTCTTCTCATAGCCAATATCCGCATTTGAAAAAGTGATTATTTGTTTTACCTTATTCATGATTTTTTTAATTATAATATATATTTAATATTTTTTCTTTAATTGTAATTAAATAAGGGTAGACCGTAGTCTACCCTTATTAATAAGTCTAAGAACTATGCATCAAACTCGCCTTCTTTAACACCTTTTACGAAAGCCTTCCACTCGCCGTGGGTAAAGAAGAGAGTGCGTTTACTGCTGTCTTTAGTGTCCCGCACGGCTACACCATCAGGCGTCAGGGCGACTGATACACAGAAGGTGATAATTCTGCTGTGGCTCGATTTCTTGAAAGCTAAATCGCTTACCAGAAACATAAAATTCTCTTTCATTGTCAGCTCCTTTTTTCTGATTAAATTTCTGTATCGATTATTGTATTTTTTATGTTAATAGAGATTTCTCCCTAATCGCTTTTAAAGACCAAACTTCTCTATTCAAACTATATAGACCAGACAAAATTATGTCACTGTTGTGGCTGAATTCTACTCTGAAATGCAACACTGGTCGTAAAACAAAAAATCCGCTTTTTAGCGGATTTTATAACTTCAAAACATCATAAACTTTAAAATATTTGTGCCAAAAGCCAGTATCTAACATACCCTAAATTATACCCCATTTGATAGCCCTTAGGCAAAAGGGTGTGTGAAAAATAGTTAATTTTTGTTCGCCATATGTGTTTTCGGGCTTAGCCCTTATGAATTCTGATAATTAACCTTTGTCACCCCAATCATATCAGAATGTCACCTCATAAGGTTAACCGTACATATATTTGCATGTTTTAAGCTATTTGCTATAATTATATCACTAAACGTGGGGCGGATTCTATATGAGTCCGCCCCGTTTATTATTTAGCATTATCTTCATCCATTTTTAATCGAAACTTTAAATATTCAAAATCTCTAAAATTTCCACCGGCAAATTTTCTGACCTCCTTAGCCGTCCTGGGCCCTCGTGACAAAACAATGATTTCCTTCTTTTTCTCCTTTAAATACTTTAATACCGGCAAGAAATCACCATCACCAGAAAGTATAACTGCCCTATTAAAAATATCTTCTTCTTTCATCAGATAAAACGCCATCTCAACATCACAATTTGCCTTTCTTTTCGTCGTACCATCTTCTTGTTCATAAAGTTTTACCGGTTTAAGATACAACTCATAACCAAACTCTTTTAATTTCAAATAGAATCTTATCCTTTGTAAATGACGTGCTATCAAAGCTAACTCCGCTTCATTTAATTTTTCTTTATCCTTATCGATTAGATCGACTAAATACTTTTCAAGATCATCTATAGGGACAGTCTCATTATCCAAATAATCATATCTAAAATTATGAATTTCAACTCCACCAAAATACAGAATTCTTTCCACTCTATATTTATCTTTTAAATAAGTTGATAGTTTTTTATAATCAATTTTCCACCCCAAACTCTTAATCCCTCCATAGAAAAGATTAGAAGCATCGACAAAAGCGAAAGTTTTCATGAGTTTAGAAAATTATCTAACATACCCTAAA
>PFDM01000025.1:7244-11115 GCA_002772825.1 Parcubacteria group bacterium CG10_big_fil_rev_8_21_14_0_10_38_31
AAGAAATTAAAAACAATTTCAAAGTAGGATAAACCTTAAAACATAAAATATGATTATAAAGCAAAAAATTATCATCATATCAAGGTGTCACCTTGATATGGATTATTTTAATACATTCTAAACAGCTCAACGCATTTAAAAACATTGACCGGTGGCGAGTTGAGCCGTTTAGATTATCTTCTTAGCAAGTTTTCTAGCTTCAGCAAGGATTGGCACATTAAATTCTTTTCTCTCTTCGTCAGTAGTTTTCGGATCAATGCAGTATAGTTCATATTTTCCACCCTTCTTTTTACGATGGTATTGTGTTCCATATTTCTGTGGCTCCCCTTTAAGCCTTAAAAGTCTATCCGTAGACCCAGCATACAGCCATCGTATCTGTTTACAAACTTTAGTATTTTTACCTTTGCATAATTCTATTCCTCGTTTTGCAAGTAAACGCGCTTGTGATGACGACAATTTAGTCCCCTGATGATGCAATATGAAACCCATATAATATAAAATCTGCACATCTAATTTACCCTTATAATTTTTAATAAAGGCTCTCACTTCTCTTGCTCGTTGTTTGTCACGCTTTGATACTTCCGGCCAACAATCGTCCAAGTTTGGCTTTTTTCGGTCTGCAATATCTTCTTGAAATAATTTTTTTATTTTATTTATCACTTTATATTAAAATAGCAAAAAAAAAGGCCGCTGGCTAGAGTTATTACTCCAGTGCGGCCATATATTAAAGATCATTTATCGTATCGAGTTTAACCAGAAGAGAAGCGAGCGCATCACTGATACTTAACCCAACTAATTTCTCTAGCCAAAGCCATTGGCCATTACAATTACTTTCAAGGAATACCCATTCATCTTGTGGTGTCACTATCAGGTCGATAGCTCCGTAGCGCAAGCCCAATTCTTGCACTAAACAAACACAACGCTGATATATAACCTCTGGTAATTCTTCCTTGTAATGTGTAATGTTGGCAAAATCATATCTCCGCCAATCAATCTGCGTCCTCTTACTTTCCTGAGAATTAATCCTTGCAGCAAATGCGCGATTACCAACGACTGTCACTCTTACTTCGTACTTTTTAGAAATACACTCTTGGAATATTCCTGGGGCGACTTTAATTTCTTCATCCATTGCATCTAATAAATCTTGCTCTTTTATTAAGCTGGTAAATACGACAGTCTCATCATCTTCACTAAGAACCCCGTGACCAATGGGTTTATAGACGATCCCTGACCCCATTATCTTTGACAATTCTCGAACTGATTTAACAGTATTTGTAAATACTGTCTTTGGAGTCTTAAAACCCAACTTGCTGGCAGTCTTTAATTGAAATATCTTCTGCTTTGCCTTTTCAACAGCAGATGGATGATTTAACCATTCTTTTCCATCGAGCAAAGCCCAAAGATTGGCAAGAAAAGATGCCCACTGACTTTTTGCAAACATCTGATATTTTGAATCTATATTTTTTATCATGTGTGGCAAAAATCTTCTCCGACCCCAGATACTTCCGATATCGTTAATATGGAAAGTATCACCGTCAGGTAAAATTATCTCTCCGCCATCTATATTGAACGAAATATCAATGTCCATAAACCTGTCTGTATTGAGCCTTATATAATTACCTTTATTCCTCCTTATGGCCTCAATAACAGCGTCTGTATGTGAGTCATTCTCTATACTTAACAATAAAATCATCGCTTTGCCCTCCTGTTTATTTAAAAGCGGGTCGTCTCGTGTAGACGACCCGCTTTCTTCCTTAATGAGAAGTTCTCAACACGCCTCATCTCCCTCCTGGCCGAGATGTGTCGCGTTTGACATTTCGACAAGCAGGACACCATCTTTACCAATGAAGGATTTCTCCGATGAAAGGGTCTCGCCGAATCGTACAGCGAAAGGGCTTACCTTTGTTTCTACCTCCATTCTAATCACCCCCTTTCTATCCAGACAACGCCCGGATTATTTAAGTTTTAAAAAAAAACTGCTTCCCTATCTTCACGATACTAGACCGCCGTATTTTGTCAATCTCTTCATTTTTAAACAAACATTGCCTTATTTAAAACAAAAAATCCGCCTTTTAGCGGATTTTATAACTTCAAAACATCATAAACTTGAAAATATTTGTGCCAAAAGCCAATATCTAACATACCCTAAATTATACCCCATTTGATAACCTTTAGGCAAAAGGATGTGTGAAAAAGGCACTGTTTCTTTTAAAAACTACCTCTATTTTAACATATTTAAAATTTACTTTCGTATTTTAAAATTTCCTTGTAAGCAGTTTGTAAAAACTCGTCAAATGATTTTTGTTGTTTTATTGATTTTTTATACAAATCCTCAAAATGTTTTACAATGCTATTATTACCGATCTTAATTTTTTCGTGTTCATCATAGCTATCAGCAGATTTTCCAATCAACTTTCTTGCAGGAGAATAATTAAGAATAATTGGAGCAAGAATCTCACTGAGGCGCCATTCAACATAAGGGTAATCAAAAGTTCTCCTTTTTGATTTTGGAAAAACCTCCTTCCACTTCTTAAAATATAAAAAATGGACAATTTCATGCATAAATATTTCTTTTACGCGAGAAGTGTTTGATTGTTTCTTGTAGTTAATAGAGAAAGCCCATTTATCAAGAAATCTTGGGGATATGGGGTTTATTGAAACATAAGCCGTTATTATCTTACCTTGTGGCCATTCTGTTCCCATGATTTCCGGTAAAATATTAAAAAAATCTTTTTCCACCTTTTGCCATTTTTTTCTAAAGACAGAGATACTACTTTCAATAACTTTTTGGTTTTTTCGGCTCAAATCAATTATATATTTTTCAACCTCTTTTTTTGATTTAGCGTTTTTAAGATTCGGGTGTTCCATAAAAACATACTTACCAAAATTATTATTAGCATTAAAAACAAAATAATTTAACACCTCGAGTTCAAGCTTAAGTGGGATTTGTTTAATTTTTACTTTTGGATATTTCATGTCAAATTTTACAAATAATATCGCAATTATTTTGCGGATTGTATTTTCTCACATATCTACGATAAGCCTCTTTGTAGTATTTTGTCCAGTTGTCAGGATAATTTTCCGGAATATAAGCCTTACCCCCCCTTTTTTTCTTTTCCCGGGCGATTCTTTTTTTGTCAGCTTTTGCGAAATTACTATCAAGATAAATTGTTTTGTCCCACATTTTATTTATTCTGCTTGTTTGTGCTAAATTTTTTAAACAAACTTATTTATACCATTAGGATAAAAATATTTATTTTTTAACACATCAATATTTTCCCAAATAGCGTAGGATTCATCGTTGTCCAAAATTCTTATTTCTTCCTCATGATACAAAGACTCTTTCACTAAATCAGCCTTATAAACCACAACTAACTCATGCCCACTCTCACCTTCATATGTAAAAATATTTTCTACAAACCCAAGGAGCTCTATATTGTTTATTTTAGAACCAAATTCTTCCATAAACTCTCTATTCAATGCCATAATCCCAGTTTCACCAAACTCTATTCCGCCTCCTGGTATACGATAAAATTTTTGATTCTTTTTACTATCAAATCCCACTTGAACTAAAATACTGTCATCTTTTTTAATAATGGCAAGTGCTAATGGTCTTATAAATTTATTTTCCATATATTTATTTTATTAAAACCAATAGATTTCTAAATTATACCCCATTTGATAACCTTTAGGCAAAAGGATGTGTGAAAAAGGCACTGTTTTCCAATGGCTAAATACAATTTAGCCGTTGGACCGTTTATTTTATCTTGGTTACCCTAAAAGCTCTCCTATTCTTTTTATCACCACCTGGGCAGAGCGCTTCATATCCTCATACGAGTCCACGCTCGGCTCATGAGGATTTGTCGGTACC
>PFDM01000025.1:11135-17031 GCA_002772825.1 Parcubacteria group bacterium CG10_big_fil_rev_8_21_14_0_10_38_31
CCACTGTATTTTATAGCCACCGGCAAGATCGGTGCCTTAGACTTAAAGGCGAGCACCGCCACACCCCTCTTGGCTTCTTTTAAAACATCACTTTTATTCATACTTCCTTCGGGAAAATAACCTACCGATACTCCCTCATTTAGAATCTTAAGAGGAAGCTCCAAGGATTTATCTATCCCTTGCTTGTAGTAAGTAGGAAAGCCTCCCATAAGACGTATATATTGGGCCAATATAGGAATCTTCAAAAAACCGTCTGCCGTCATAAAACGGATAGGGTAAATCTTATTAGTTAATGGAAAAGCCAGTCCTATTACGAATGGATCTATCCTTCTCTTGTGGTTTGAAGCGACAATATAAGGACCCTTCATCTCTGCCAGATTAAGGCCACTCCTATTCTCAACAGTAAGGTCAAAGAGTGCCTTTTCAACAATATAAAAGATAATCCAAAAAGCCTTCTGGAAAATTGCGTAGATTGATATCATATATTTTTTAATACACTGATAATAACACAAAAAGATAAAAAGAAAAGGAGGGGGGTCATCCACCTTTTTCCCTGTGTGAAAAATCTCTTAAACTTTTTATTATAAAGGATTGTCTAATGTCACCGCATATAGCCCCTCCTCTTTTAAAATCCATTCTCTTTCTTTCCCTGACTGAAGAACACCTATTACAAATCTTTTATCAGGATATTTTCTAAAAACAGAAGAAAGTGAAAAAACACTCCAATACAATCTAAAAGCGACTTTAGATAGAAATGAAGTATATCCCATCATTATAAAATCCGGATTAAACCTCATAATATCTTTCTTTATATTCCATGGGTAAGATATTATACCGAGCTTAAATCCCCTCCTCTCAGTAAAAGGGAATTTACTGGCAACCTTCCAAAAACCAAATATGACAGACTTGTCTTTCAGTCCGTGTGACTCCAGAAGATCCGCTACCTCTCCAAACAGCTTATCGCTGTATTCCTTAAATTCTAAAAAAAGCTCGAGATTTTCTCTTTTCAAATACTCTAAAGCCTCTTTGAAAGTTAAAACTCCAGTATCAACTGTAGCGTTATGCGAAACAATTATTTCGCCACTTTCCCCGTGTCGCCTTATATCAAACTCAACGCCATTCATATCCCCAGATGATGCCCTCTTAAAAGCACTAATGGTGTTTTCGCCATTACCCTTAGCCCATCCTCTGTGCGCAATAATCTTTGTGCTCATATATAATTACTGGCATTACTCAAGCACGGCCTTGATACGCCGAACACCGGCGGAAGTTGCCTCTTCTTTCTTAATCTTGAAGTGTCCAAGTTCACTGGTGTTTTGGACATGAGGTCCACCGCAAATCTCTTTGCTGAAGCCACTCACTGAATAGACTTTCACCTTGTCTTCATATTTATCACCAAAAATTCCTATCGCCCCTTTCTCCTTTGCTTCATCAGGTGTCATATCTTCTACCGTGACTGACAACTTCTCATTTATTCTCTCATTCACTATATCTTCAACTTTCTTTAATTCTTCCGGCGTCATCTTCTCTGAGTGAGAAAAGTCAAAACGTAAACGCTCTGGCGTAATGTTGCTCCCCTTCTGCGCCACATGTAGTCCCAAAACTTCACGCAAGGCCTGATGCAATAGATGCGTAGCGGTGTGGAGTCGTGTCTCTTCAGGACTTGTGCCAGAGAGACCACCCTTAAACTTCTTCTCCATACCAGCACGAGAGACTTCCTGATGTCTCTTAAATTCTTCCCTAAAACCTGCTTCGTCAACTTTAATCCCTTTTTCTCTTGCAACCTCAAGAGTCTCCTCAAAAGGGAAACCGTAAGTGGAGAAAAGAATAAAAGCATCGTGGCCAGAGATACCGTGGATAGAAAATTTTTCAAACTGCTTAAGCCCTTCTTTAAGTGTCTTTTCAAATCTCTCTTCTTCGGCCTTAAGCTCGGAGATAATCTCGTCCTCCTTCTTTACTAAATCCGGATAAGCGTCTTTATAACTTTCAATAACAATCTTAGCAACTTTCAGCATAAAAGACGATTCAATGTTTAGAATTTTCATATGACGAACCAATCTTCTTATAAGTCGTCTAAGAATATATCCTCGTTCGGAATTGGAAGGTGCCACTCCATCTGAGAGGATAAAGACAGACGACCTTATATGGTCAGCAATTATCCTAAAAACTTTCTCATAACCAGACTCAAAATAACTCACTCCGGAAACTTTCTCTATCTCTTTAATAATGTTACCAAAAAGGTCTGTCTCAAAAATAGTCGGAGTTTTACTTACCATCATAGAGAGACGTTCCAGACCCATACCAGTGTCAACACCGGATGTTGGAAGATTCTCTAAGACTTGCTCATCCGAGTCAGCCCCAGGCTGGTCGGACTTAGGCCGACAATAATATTCATTAAATACTATATTCCATACTTCAACCCCCTTCACATATATCTCAGTTGTCGGTCCACATGGACCTTCTTTCCCCGTCGGACCCCAGAAGTTGTCTTCCTTGCCAAATTTCTTAATCTTCTCCTCGGGGACAAAATTTTTCCAGATGTCATAAGACTCATTATCAAAGGGGACATTCTTGTCACCCATAAAGACAGTGACGTAATCTATATCCAAGCCAAGCTCTCCAACTATAAATTCATAGGCATATTTTATCGCTTCTTCTTTAAAATATCCGCCGAAAGAAAAATTACCAAGCATCTCAAAGAAAGTTAGGTGGCTTGCGTCGCCCACCTCCTCTATATCTGATGTCCTGATACATTTCTGACTTGAGGTGGTGCTTAGAGACCCAAAATCCTCCGTAGCGTTCTTTTTACCAAGATAATACGGCTTAAACTGTTGCATACCGGCAGTGGTAAAAAGCACCGACGAATCATCGTCAGACACAAGCGAAGAAGAAGGCATTATTTTATGCCCTTTGCTTTCAAAAAATGTAAGAAATTTCTGTCTGACTTCGTTCGGCTTCATAGACAAAATAATAGCATTTTCTAAGCGATTATTCCACCGCCCAGACAAACCCCTTTGCTATAGATAACAAGGGATTGTCCGGAGGAAACAGCCCTCTGGGGCTTCTTAAAAATTACTTTAACCCTCCCTTTGCCGGCATCTTTAAGCCGACACTTCTCCAAGGGCTGACGATAACGGATACGCGCGCTATACTCTTTAGTAAAATCCGGTTTTACCGAAGTCCAGCTTACAGCTTCAACTAAAACTTCTTTCTGGAAAGATCCTTTCTCCTCTTTCTTGTGAGAGACGATGAGTAAATTCTTCTTAATGTCTTTTGCGACCACATAATAAGGATTGCGGTCTGTTCCACTCTCTGTTATCTCAAAGCCGTGCCTCTGACCTATCGTTAAGAAAGTGACTCCACAGTGCGAACCGACGACATTTCCATTTTCATCAACGACTTTTCCTTTCTTCTCTTTTATATATTTCTTCAAGAAATCACGAATACTAATCTTTCCTAAGAAACAGAGTCCCTGACTATCCTTCTTCTCGGCAGTGATAAGGCCAAATTTCTTAGCGAGTTTTCTCACCTCCGGTTTCTTAAATCCGCCGATAGGAAAAATTACATTTTTTAATTCTTTCTGAGTAAGCGTCCAGAGAAAATATGTCTGGTCCTTCTCCTTGTCCTCCGCGGTTTTTAATAAGTAAACAATTCTACCATTTTTCGATTTTGCATTGTCATTTTCTATTTTGATTTTTAATTTTTCAATTTGACTATAATGGCCGGTTGCTACAAAATCAGCCCCCATCTTCTTCGCCTTTTTTAAGAACGCACCGAACTTTATCATCCTATTGCACATCACATCAGGATTCGGGGTTCGCCCCTTCTTATACTCGGCAATCATATAATCTATCACCTCCTTCTTATACTCTTTCTCAAAATCAAAAGTAAGAAAAGGGATACCAAGTTTAGCGCACACGCGCATAGCATCACGTCTATCGTCACGCCAAGTGCAAGAAAGCCAGGCCGGATACCAAGCTTTTATAAAGACACCTACCACATCAAAGCCCTGCTCCTTAAGTAAGGCTACCGACACAGAAGAATCCACTCCTCCCGAAAGACCGACGAAGACCTTAAGTTTATTTTTTTCAAAGTCTTTTTTCATCACAGCAAATTACATCTCGATTAACTTTTTATAGACTTCAAGAGTGGCTCTTATATCGGCAAGCGCCGAATGCTCTTTTTCATTCCTAATACCAAAATACTTACAGAGCGCTCTCAGGGAAAACTTCTGAGCATCTGACTTGTCATAAAGCTTGGCAAAAGCAAAAGAGATAACATCAAGTTTGTGGTAATGCATCTTATTCTCCACTCCAGTCTGACGGAAAGCCTCATCAAGAAAAGTCCAATCAAACGAGACATTTTGAGCGATGATAGAAGCGTCTTTGGTCTTACTGGCAAATATCTCCATCGCCTCTTTTAGAGAGATAGCTTCTTTCCACTCTGCTTCGTTATATCCATTAATCCTTAAAGCTTCAGGATCAGCCGTCTCCAAATGCTCCGGCTTCACCTTAAGAAGAAACTCTTCTATGACCTCAATCTTGGGACCGCCAATAAGCGCCGGCGCTTGCCTTGCGACAATACAACCAATCTCAATAATCTCATGCTTGTGGGCATCAAGTCCGGTCGTCTCAAGATCTGTAAATGCTAAATTATGATTTTTCATATATTTAAATTACCTTAAATACTTCTCTTTATTCACTTTATGCTCGTCAAAAGTCTTGGCATAATGCATATCACCATCTTTGTCTGAAAGGTAATACCAATAATCCGAGTCCTTAGGATACACTGCTGACAATATAGAATCAAGTCCCGGGTTAGAAATAGGGCCTTTCGGTAAACCGGCATAAAGATATGTATTATAAGGTGAATCAATCTTCAGGTCGTCTAAGGTCACTTCAAAAGTATTCTTCCCTATAATATAAGGGAAGACGGCGTCCACCTGAAGGGCCATACCGACACTCAACCTCTTCCATAAAATACCAGAAACGAGTCTCCTTGTGTCCGACAAGCGAGCCTCCTCTTCTATAAGAGAAGCCATTGTTATAACATCATAGATACTCAAACCTCTTTTTACTATCTCTTCTCTCATCTCCGGCGACATCTTGGTGTCAAAATTACGTCTCATCTCGCTTATTATCTCCGAGTTTTTTATCCCCGGAAAGAAGAAATAGGTGTCAGGAAAAAGAAACCCTTCCAGTGAGCCAAAAGGATTATCACTTATATCATTATCAAGAAAAGTCTGACCTTTTGTCAGCTTTAAAAATTCCTCTTTGTCAAAACTATCACCTAAGGAGATTTGTAATATCTCTGACATCTCAATAATAGTTGATCCTTCCGGAATAGTAACTCTCATGGGCGTTAATCTAAAGTCTGCTCCTGCAATACGCCTTGCTACTGTTAATACGTTTTGAGGTTCTTTAAAAAAATAACTCCCCGACTTAGCACCACTCTGACCGCCAATAAGCCGAACAATGATTTTAAAGGTAAACTCTGATTTTATAATTTTATTTTCTTTCAACTCCGTTGCAACTCTTTCAAGTGAAGACCCTTCTTTTACGACGACAACCTTATTCTCTCCAAAGCCAGTCGGCGAAGAAAATGCGAAGAGGCATGTTATAAACAACAAAGACAAGAAAACACTCAAAACAATAATTATAATTTTATAACTATTCTTCTGAGGATTATATTCATCAGAGTTATTTAATATGTTATTAAAAGTTAAACTCATATAGGCAAGTTTGTAGGAGGCTCCACTTTCTTAGACTCAATCCTGCCAAATGTAGGAGTCTCAGCCACCTTACCCGGAAAGTGATAAATAGTCGCAAGCTCTTCTGTGTTTAAGACCATCGGCTTTCTCTGGTAAGGATAGTAAAAATGAGACCTCTTAACATAA
>PFDM01000025.1:17060-21423 GCA_002772825.1 Parcubacteria group bacterium CG10_big_fil_rev_8_21_14_0_10_38_31
GAATCCTTTTCTGCCAGATAGACGGTCCTTATTCCCACATCAAAACCGAGCTTGGAAATACTCCTCTCAATAGCCTCAACAACCGTTCTTTCTCCCGGAGAGAGTGTCATCGCTCCCCAATCTGCAACCTCTCCTTCTTTCTTCTTTTTATCACGCTTCATCAGCTTATCTATAATCACTTTACCTTGGTCTTTCCAGTCTTCTTTCTTAAACCATGCTCCCGACTTAACGAAGCGACTCTTAGTCGCTTGGACAAGTATCTGAAACCAAATCTGTTCACCCGGACCGAGCGCCCCCATAAACTCTAAGAAATGAGTTATCGGATCAATCTTCTGTTCCTCCTCAAGATTCTCTATCATGCCAAAATCCACATAAGTCTTTATGGGGTAAGCATCTTCCTTAGTAAGAGTGAATTCTGTTCCAAAGAGTTGTAAATCGCTACCAGGCTTCCCGTAAGAAACGCTTTCTGTATAATCATCAACTTCTACCAGCTCCACTCCGGGATACTGAGCGTAAATCTGCGATTCAACAAGCCTCCTAAAGAAACTCTGGGTCCTGACAAAGAAATGAACCTCTCCTTCAAAAGAAGCGATCTCTAGAGAAAACCACGCTCTTACAAAGCCCTTCCAATACTTTTTTATCAAGTCACCATCACTTGCCTGATGAAAAGCATGTAGAGCTATCTCCATTGCCTTAGGTGTCTTTGAAATCTCTCTTGGAAGTCTTATCTCAAGGAGAGTCCATTCAAGATTAGAGATATAATAAGCTCTTATATAATAGACCCACAATTTCCAAAAAGTGAATATCAAAGCTATGGGCAACCATACATAAATAGTAGCCAAAACTAGCTGGCTTATATCAAGCAAAAAATCACGCAATAACAACTGCATTAAAATTATTATAAATTAGTTGCCGTTATATGGCAATGTAAAAATCGGAAGGATCTTTCTTAAAATACCTTCTGTCTTGAAGATTTACTAGAATAGTATTCTCCTTAACATATCTCTCCTTCAATACTCTTTTTATGACATCTTCTTTGGTAAGAGCTCCATGAGTATTTAAAATATTTTTTATAACATCTTTTACTGTGCCAGCGGAGTAACCCCAATCACTCAAGCCGTAAAGGCCACGACCAACAAGGACAAAGCGCTCATCTTTTATAAGTTCATTGTGAGTAGTCTGAGGGTGGGCCACCTTACCAAAAGTACCGGATATAGATTTAGCCACTTCGGTAAAATGCATAGGAGAACCATGCCTTCTCAACACAAGAAAGGCCAAGTCCCTAACACCGCGAGGGCGGATATTGCAAGAGCTAACAACACCCCACTCGCCTAGGTCATTCTTATCTATTAACTTAGAAAGTTTAATCCAAGAAGAGAGCGTCTCTGTAGAGATATCGTTAAGATTAGTTTTATTAATATGGTTATTAAACCTAGACAACATCTCTTCTTCAGAGATTAGATCATCTGGCCTTATCTCTTGATGAAGATTTCTCAACGCTTCATGGATTTTCTCTGATTCCTCAACATCTACAGTCCACCTATGGTGGAAATCATTATCTTCTTTAATCTTTGTGAAACTCGGAGAAACAACGAGTAAAAAATGAATATGATTGCGAGAAAGCTCATCTTTTGCCAATGAATTTAAAAATTCTTCTTCATGGACCACCTTACCCCTTCTTTCTATCTCACTTACTATCTCCTTAAAAACAGCCTCATTGTCTGCAAACACATTATTTTTCCTTATTGAGTTTAGAGAGAAGTTTTCAATCTGGCGAACCCTCTCCCGAGTGATACCATATTGCTGACCTATGGCCTCAAGTGTCTTCCTGTTGCTGTCTTTAGAGCCAAGACCATATCTTTGTTCTATGATATCACGAGATCTGTCTTTCAAGACGGATAACATCTTCCTTGTTATTTGTTTTGGTTTAAATTGAAGTGTTTGCATTTTCGTAATTTTATAAAGGTTTATATAACTATATTTATAAGTTTGTCTGGAACCCATATAACCCTCTTTACTGAATTCCCGTTTATATAATTAGTAACATTTTCTCGCTTTAATGTCAAATCTAAAACCTCATTTTCCTTAAGACCGCACGGTGCCTCAAACTGGTCACGCACTTTCCCGTTTACTTGGACCACTAAAATAAAGCTTTTCTCTTTTACTTTAGACTTGTTATATTTAGACCATTTTTCAACATGGACTGATTTCTTATGTCCGAGCTCATGCCAAATCTCTTCCGTAATATGGGGGGCAAACGGAGCTAGGAGCTTCAAGAATTCAAGGTATTGGCTTTTTGAAACGGTGCCTAATCTTTCAACCTCGTTTGCAAAAATCATCATCGTGCTGATTGCCGTATTGAAACGAAAATTCTCTATATCCTCGCCTACTTTCTTTATCGTCTTATGGAGTAAACTCTCTAATTCTTTATTTTTTAACTTAGGATCAATGCTCTCCATCAACCTCCATACCTTCTCAAGGAAACGACGAGACCCCATCATACCGCTAGTGCTCCAGGAGATAGCTTGCTCAAACGGACCCATAAACATCTCATACACCCTTAGAGTGTCTGCCCCGAAGTCGGCGACGACATTGTCAGGATTCACTACATTGCCCCACCTCTTACTCATCTTCCTCTTATCCTCGCCCATAACAAGACCTTGGTTAGCTAACCTGTAAAAAGGTTCTTTCGTAGAGACTAACTTCAAGTCAAACAAAACTTTATGCCAGAAGCGAACGTAGACAAGATGGCGAGTCGCATGTTCAGTGCCACCGACATACATATCTACGCCGTTTTTACCCATCCAGTATTTTTCCTTCTTAGGGTCAACAAACATTTTTTTATTCTTAGGGTCAATATACCGAAGATAATACCAAGAAGAACCCGCCCATTGAGGCATCGTGTTCGTCTCTCTCTTTCCTTTTCCGCCACACTTTGGACACTTTACATTTACCCAATTTGGAATACCAGCAAGTGGTGACTCGCCGGTACCAGTCGGTTCATAGCTCTTCACTTCCGGTAATTTTACCGGTAAATCTTTCTCTGGGACAGGCACAACACCGCATTTGTCACAATGTATAAGCGGGATAGGTTCACCCCAGTAACGCTGACGTGAGAAGACCCAATCTTGCAATTTATAATTTACTGTCTTTCTCCCTACTTTATTTTTCTTAAGCCATTCTGTCATTTTCTTTCTTGCTTCACTTGATACAAGGCCGGTAAAATCTCCGGAATCCACAAGAATACCATCTTCCGTAAAGGCCTCGACGGAAATATCTCCCCCTTTGACAGATTCTCTAATAGGCAGATTATACTTCTTAGCAAATTCCCAATCTCTGGTATCGTGAGCCGGCACCGCCATCACTGCGCCAGTGCCATAATGCCCTAAGACATAATCAGCGACGAATATGGGAATCTCTTCATTATTAAAAGGATTTATAGCTTTTACCCCTAGAAGCTCCACTCCTGTCTTATCTTTACCTTCTGCTGTTCTATCAATATCACTTATTTTCTTTGATGCGATAATATATTTGTTAATCTCTTCCGCATTAGAAAAAATCAAATTACCGGCAGCAAAAATAGGATGTTCAGGCGCGACCACAAGATAAGTAGCACCAAATATTGTATCTACTCTTGTAGTAAAAACTTTTATCGTTAAATCAAGTTTCTTTACTTTAAAATCAATTTCCGACCCTTCTGACCTTCCTATCCAATTTTTCTGAGATTCTTTAATAGAGGCCGGCCAATCAAGCAGGCTCAAGTCCTCAAGCAGACGGTCAGCATACTTAGTTATCGCAAGTACCCACTGACGCATTGGCCTTTTCTCAATATCACTTCCGCATCGCTCGCACTTTCCATCTTCCAAATCCTCAAGGGCAAGTCCCGTCTTACAAGAAGGACACCAGATAATAGGCTCATAAGACTCATAAGCCAGCCCCTTCTTGAAAAGCTGGAGGAAAATCCATTGAGTCCATTTATAATACTCCGGGTCAGTGGTATTTATCTCTCGTGACCAATCATAATTAAAGCCGATATTAGACAACTGCTTTTTAAAAGTGGCGACATTCTTGGCAGTTGATACCTTCGGGTTAATCTTATTTTTTATCGCATAATTCTCCGCCGGCAAGCCAAAAGAATCCCAGCCCATAGGGTGAAGAACGTTAAAGCCATTCATCTTCTTATGTCTGGCGTAAACGTCAGTGGCTATGTAGGCTTTAATATGTCCGACATGAAGCCCCTCACCGGAAGGATACGGGAACATATCCAATATATAATATTTCGGTTTTTTATAGTCGTCTTTTACTTTATGGCTTCCTTTCTTCTCCCATTCTTTCTGCCATTTCTTTTCTATTTTTTTATGAT
>PFDM01000025.1:21502-25060 GCA_002772825.1 Parcubacteria group bacterium CG10_big_fil_rev_8_21_14_0_10_38_31
ACCTTAAACATACCGTCATCGTAAATAACTTTCTTCTCTCCATTTTTAAGATGAGCTGTCACTACCTTATCCTCCGTATTTACAATATCCCAATGCAAAGAAGAATCATTAAAGCCCAACTTTTCTTTTAACTTTTTATTCAGTTTCTTTATATTACCGCTATAAGTGTCGGCATAACTCCCGCCAAGGGCGATATGACAATTACCATATTTACCACCCGTATTTTCATCAAACAACGTATCGGCCATAAACCTGGATATCGGAGAAAACCGCTTGTCAGTAAGAGAGAATTCTCCTATCCGCTTAGAACCTTTATCCATTTTTATCTGCTTCTTCACAAAATCAGTCCCTTTCTTAGCTTCTACTTTCACGACTTCACCATTCTTAAATTCCAACCTTATCCCCTCTGTATAATTACCATCTTTAAGTGACGGCATATTGGCATAATAGACACCTTCTGCTCCACGCCAATCGGGTGAGGTAAAAATTTCAAAACTGGGCATATTATGACCGCTTACGCCAAGCCACTTTCTATTCTCACCTAAATATATTTTCAAATCAGTGTGAACAGACTTGATATGGAAATAATCAACATCTAGATAGTTTAACTTCTTTTTTATATCCTGAGATTTCTTATATAAATCTTTCCATATCTGAACGGGATTATCTTTATCCAGATAACAGGCCCTGATAATCTCTTTTCCATATTCTTTAATAGACATTTTCGCCTGCTTAGCTAAATCCTCAGTCGGCATAACACACAAAGTCCAGCCATACTTGCCATCTTGTTCACGCTTATCAATAACCTCTCTCAACGGCTTAGAGCTTATCGCCGAGAGGGCAATCTTTCTTGAATCAATATCCGAAAGATGAGTTAAGGAAGACGGTGCGATGATGCTGATAGCACCATTTATATTTTCATTTAGCTTCTTACCCCAAGGCGGGAGAAACTTTAATTGGTCATCACTTGCCACTTGAAAAAAGGCGCGCTCCATCTCCGGTGTGGGTCTCGCCATTACAACAACGTGCAAACCTCTCTTTAATAATTTTCTATATAGACATTCGGCAAGCTTAACTCCCTCCCATTCATAAGAGAGGCGGACAATGTCCCCCTTCTTATACTTACCACCTACAGAGTCCCGAGCTGTTTCTAATCCCCAGATCAGAACATCCGCGTACTTCTCAAGATGCTTCTTTGAAAAAATCTCTTTGCTTTTATTTTTTACCATAATTACTTTCCCTTACGTTTCTCCTTGTAATCTTCCACTGCCTTCTTAAACGCCTGATCAGCCAACACGGAACAATGAACCTTTATCATCGGGAGTCCTCCAAGGCGTGCCATAATCTCTTGAGGAGATATCTTCAAGGCCTCATCTATCGTCAGGCCCCCTTTCTCTGTTACCATCTCGGAAAAGACGGAGGTAGAAGCGATAGCCGAAGCGCAACCCCATGTCCGCCACTTTAATTTCTTGATTTTTTTAGTTTCAGGGTCAACTTTAAACCACATCTTCATGACATCGCCACAGGCAACACTCCCCACTTCGCCCTCCGCGTCAAAATCGCCTTCTTTCGGCTCATCAAGAAGAATATTCTTCGGATTGAAAAAATGCTCTTTAACAGTATCAGAATAATACCAGTCGTCCCCACCCCGACCCCAGACGTCGGCGCCTTTTTTCTTCTCCTTTTTTTCTATTTTTTGCGGTTTTTTTCTTTTCATATATTTTATTCTATTGATTCCACAAGATTTTTACCTATTCTCGTCTTAAATAAATAATATTCGTTCTGTTCGTGAAAAATTCTCCCTTGCTCCGCGGGGAACCCAGAATTTTTCTACTCAGTCACTCCTTTATCTATAATTAATCCTCCAAAGGGTAAAAATCTTGTGGAATTCTCATTTCTTATTCTATCGCCGAAATGCTCCTCAACTTCTTAATAATATCAGGAAAAACCTTTATAACATAATTTACATCTTCCTTTGTCGTGTATCTACCTAAAGAAAAGCGCAAGGAGCCATGAGCGTATTCCACTGGCTTACCTAGCGCGCTTACCACGTGAGATGGCTCAAGGTCGGAAGAATTGCACGCCGAGCCGGTAGAGACGGCTATCCCCATGGCGTCCAGATATAGCACAATAGACTCCCCCTCTACACCTAACACCGAGATATTAAGATTATTAGCAAGCCGTTTTGTCTTATGTCCGTTTAGAAAAACTCTTTCCACTTTCTTGGTAATGCCAGCGAAGAGATCATCTCGGAGTTTGGATACTCTTTTTACTTCCTTAACACCCCCTTCTTTTACAATCCTCAAGGCCTGAGCCAGCCCCATAATCGCGGGAATATTTTCTGTGCCGGAACGCAAGCCCTTCTCCTGTCCTCCACCATAAATGACAGGTTTTAGTTTGAGACCTTTTCTCTTATAGAGGAAGCCGATGCCCTTTGGTCCATAAACTTTAGAACCATTAGCACTCAAAAGGTCTACGCCAAGCTTATCTACATTCATATCAAGGTAACCGGAAGCTTGGCAGGCGTCTATGTGAAGGTGTGGCCAACCCTTTACGCCACTGGATTTCTTACGAAAATTTTTTATAACCCTTGCCATCTCTGGTATAGGCTGGACGACTCCTATCTCGTTGTTCGCATATATGACAGACACTAGGACAGTCTCCGGCTTCAATGCCTTTTTCAAATCATTCGGGTCTATAAGACCGTCTTTATCAGGGCTTAAGTATGTAACCTCCACCCCTCTTTTTTCCAATTCCTTGCACGAGACTAAGACTGATTTATGCTCAATCTTTGTGGTGATAATGTGTGGTTTTAAAACATCAGGGAGTTTAGTTTCAACAACGCCAAAAATAGCCAGAGTATTGCTCTCTGTGCCTCCGCTAGTAAATATGATCTCATCAGGAGAAGCATTTACGAAAGAAGCGACTTCTTTCCTTGCTCCTTCAAGCGCTTCTTTAGCTCGTCTCCCTTCTTCGTAGATACCGCTTGGATTGCCAAAAATCTTTTCCCAGTATGGCTCCATAGCCCGTTTGACCCGTGGGTCAAGCGGAGTAGTGGCGGCATTGTCTAAATAGATTCGTTTTTTCATCCCACTGCAAATTTAACCTAATAATCCTTACCCGCAAAATATACATCAAATAAATTTCTAACAGGACACGTAATTTTATTATTTAATAATAAAACAAAAACAGAGTTCTTGCAAGAACTCTGTTTTTGTTAAACGGCTCAATTTGTCCGCCAACTGGCGGACAAATTGAGCCGTTTAATTTTGGAATCAAGACGGAGGAGGAGGCTACAAGCATTCGCTTCCTCGCTTCTCTACTTCTCTGTCACAAAATTACTTCGTAAATTTTGAGCCAGAGAGAGGATTCGGTCAGGAATATTTTTCCATGACGGAAAAATTTCACGACCCTGCCTCGCGGTTTTTGCCTTTGCTTCGCAAAACAAAAACATCGCTCCGGCTTTCGAATCCTCACGCGAGCCAAGTAGCGACCTGTAGTTTCTTGAGCACAGCGATTAGAAACTTGGAAGCACTCTTGTGGTGTTGGCTCGCTTCT
>PFDM01000025.1:25071-27184 GCA_002772825.1 Parcubacteria group bacterium CG10_big_fil_rev_8_21_14_0_10_38_31
TGGTGTTGGCTCGCTTCTCTGCCACAAAATTACTTCGTAAATTTTGAGCCAGAGAGAGGATTCGAACCCCCGACCCACGGTTTACAAAACCGTTGCTCTACCAACTGAGCTACTCTGGCTTATTTTAACGCAATCTTTATTCCTTTAGATCTTCTTCTATATTTTCTTCTGTATCTTTTTCTTCGTTCTTGTCGCTCATATTACTGTCTTTATTTAAATCTTTCTTATGTCTTATCATTATCTGCCAATAGTGCGAAGAATTATTTTTCTCTATCTTGCATTTACCCCAGACAAAATTAAGAAATTGCAAAATAATGTTTTCAAACCTGACAAAAAACTTTATGACTACCTTCCCTAAGACTATAACAAGAAACTCAACTCTGTGCGCGTTACCAATCCATAATCTATTAAGAGATCCTTTGGCAAAATGATGGATATCCTTCCACGCCGGATCCACTCCGTCCAAGTAATATGACGGCAACGACCCCATCCGTGCCACCTGACGCTTTACTAAAAAAAGCATCGTAAATGACGATAACATGAACAAGGAAGCAAAAATTATTATTGTTGCCATAATTTTTCTTGTTTTTAAACCGAAAAACGAACAAAACGCGAGATCTCTATATTCTCACCGAATTTCTGAATCGCGTCTCTTATGTGTTCGTTCACTGTTATGTCAGGATTCTTAACAAAAGACTGGTTCAGTAATACGCGTTCTTTAAAATAAGCCGACACTTTCCCTTCAATAATCTTCTCTTTCATATCTTCGGGCTTATCAAGAGTTTTAATCTCCTCTCGGAAAATATCCTTCGCTTCGTCTATGACTATCTCAGGAATCTCAGACTCATTAAGATATGTAGGATTAAGCGCTGCTATGTGCATAGCGATATCGTGAAGAAAATTCTTAAATCCTTCATTCTTAGAGACGAAGTCTGTCTCGCATCTTCCCTCCACCAATACGCCGACCTTACCTCCGGCATGGATATAGGCTTCAATAATACCGGCATCCACCTGCCTGTCCGACTTCTTATCTGCCACCTTAATCCCAGCTTTACGCAAGACGATGATAGCTTTCTCCACATCACCGCCAGTCTCTTCCAGTGCTTTCTTGCAAGCCATCATAGAGACAGAAGTTTTATCGCGAAGTTCTTTTATTTTTTCTACAGTTACCATTTTTAATAAATAATTTTAAAAAACTTATAGTCTTATAATCTAACTTCAAGCTTACTCCGATTTAGTAAGCTCTTTCTCATCCTCAACCTTTTCCACCTTAGGAACATCGGTAACCTTCATTGTCGCACCGGCTTTATATGCCTTACCTATTCTGTCTAAGAAGTATTTGATACTTGAACGAGTGGCATCATTCCCTACCACCGGATAGTCTATGCCTGTTGGGTTATTGTCACTGTTTATCAAGGAGATCACAGGGACAGCGCTTTTGAGAGCTTCATCTTTCGCCACTTCTTCATATTTAGCGTCTATGATGACTACGGCGTCAGGCTTCTTCTTAAGAGAGACCAGTCCCCCAAAGAAACGCTCCATCTTCTCAATATCTTTATCAAACTCTGAACGCTCCTTCTTGGTATACTTCAACCACTTGTCAGTAGTCTTAGTCTCTTTAAGCCCTTCGAAGTAATCCATTCTCTTTCTTATGTTACTAAAGTTAGTGAAAGTGCCTCCTAGCCAACGCTCAATACAAAATGGCATATTTATATCTTTGGCTGTTTCAAGGACGGCTTCCTTAGCCTCAGGCTTAGTCCCCACGAAGAGAACAACTTTCCCTTCTTTTGCCAATCCTTTTACAAACTCCTCCACTTCCTTTATCTTCCCGTCCACTTTCTCTAGGTCGAAAATCTCTACATTGTTCTTAGTGGTAAAGATATAAGGTCTTGTCTTAGGGTGACGGCTTCTCCTTGAGTAGCCATAATGAACGCCAGCTTTAAACATACTATCAATCTCCCCCATGTCGGCAGTCGGTTTGGCCTCTTTAACCTCGGCGTCATCACCGGAAGACAGAAGAGTCTCCTCCGCTTCGTCTTTAGTATCTACGGTTGTAGTGTCTACGGTTGTAGTGTCGGTATTTTGCATATTCGTGTATTTTAACAAAATAAAT
>PFDM01000043.1:0-568 GCA_002772825.1 Parcubacteria group bacterium CG10_big_fil_rev_8_21_14_0_10_38_31
TCGCGCGTTATCTTAAGTCCCATGGAGAAGATAAGATAACAAATGTCGTCTTTATGGGGATGGGCGAGCCGTTTTTAAATTACGATAATGTTCTTTCGGCAGTCCGCACTCTAAATGACAAAGATGGATTAAATATCGGCGCTAGGAAAATATCTATCTCCACGAGCGGAGTTATTGAGGGTATAGAAAAGTTGGCAAAAGAGAATCTCCAAGTTAACTTGGCGATATCTCTTCATGCTCCCTATGACGAGCTTCGTTCTAGGTTGATGCCTGTCAATACGAAATACCCACTGGAGGAAGTCTTGTCCGCCGTAGATAGTTATATTAAGAAAACTTCTAGGCAAGTGATGTTTGAATATATTATGTTGAAAGGAATTAATGACTCTAAAGAAGATGCGGAGAAATTGGCTAGGCTTATGAATAAACCCCTCCATTTTGTTAATTTGATAGTCTATAATCCGACAGGGAAAGAGGGGATGGAGCCGTCTTCTCATAATGCCGTGCGGAGGTTTAAGGAGACTTTGGAGGAAGCTGGTGTGCCTGTGTCAGAACGCTATCGTTTCGGCGG
>PFDM01000043.1:625-5878 GCA_002772825.1 Parcubacteria group bacterium CG10_big_fil_rev_8_21_14_0_10_38_31
GTGAAGCACCGAGTGCTTCACATTTTAGTTGATAGAATTCTCCACTTTTATTTATTGATTTTTTGTTCATATAATGATAAAAAATAAATAGGAGCAAGTAGAATTAGATCTTTAACAAGAAAAAAGGGGGTGAGTTTATGCCTTCAGGTAATTGGGTGTGTCCGGTCTGTAAAGAGAAGAGAGATCCAACAAGGCATCATGTGTTACCCAAAAGACATTTCAAGAAAAGGAGCAAAGATATTTTGAAGGTCTGTAGGAGGTGCCATGATAAAATTGAAATGAATATGCCTCGAAAGGAGCAACCGGCCGTCTTTTACTACAAGGTGCTTACTTTATTTGGAATTTTTCTTGATTCAGTATAATTTTTCAAGAAAAGGAGGTCTTTATGGAAAGAGAATGCGTCTGCTCATATCACTGTTGTCATGAAGATAAATATCACAAAATAGAGAAAAAGAAGGATATAAACGAATCAGGTCACACCTTTTTTTATGACCGAAAATATTGTAGAGTTTGTGGGGTGTGGATTGGCGACAAGGTTGTTCTCCACTAATGGTAGTATGGTCTCTTGCCGGCAATCAGATTTGTCTGATTGCCGGTTTTTTATATTCAAATTACAAAAAAGGCACCGGACTTATCCATGTGCCTTTTTTGTTGATAACTTTTTATTGTAGATTAATTCATCGCTATTTTTTCAGTGTTCGATTCTATGATCTCTACAACTTCGTATCGGATCTTCTTGATGCCGAAGATTTCGGCTTCCCTTCGTGTCTCCATCCAGATATCCATTCTTTCAGAGAACCTTCTATGCATCCTGTCTTCTACGGTAAAGACTTTGTCACCATAGACTTCAGGGAAACGCACTTTAGTCCCGAAAGGGAGAAAGTTTGTGGCAATCGCTCCGTCGTAAACATGTTTACCGGAAGCCATTATAAATGGGTCGTTGTCCGTCTGGTCAGGGGTACTCGAGTAAGCCGTAACCTCAGCTTCTCCTTTTTCTATTACTATATGTGTATCGCTATCTTCGTCTTCTAGATTTGATTCTTCGGGACTAAATAGTGATTTATATCTTTCATATCTAGTTATTAGGTCGCCGGCAATCTTTGGATTTGTTGCCGGCATGATCAGAGCTGGCTCTTCCTCTTTTTCAACAGGGATTGTTGATGAGGCATTAAAGAGTATTCCGATCAAGGCAACTGAACTTAGGAAAGTATTCATATCTGATAGATTTCCCTACACACCAAAATTCTTTGGTGTGACCTTTGCTAAAGCAAAGGGAGGGTTTATTTTTGAGCTATTCTTTATTGGTAAAGGTTATTTATCTGAATAGTCGCTTAATCCCGGCCTTATCGCATAAGAAGATGACCTGGAAATGAGCGTTCCCGTAAAGCTACGGGCAAAAATAAAACACCAACAAATCTGCTGATGCAAGTGTCATACTAGCATAGTTAGTATAATATGTCAATCATTTTACTCCCGAGTTCAACAATCAATTGCAACACCTCCATCTCGTCGTTATTCCTCCATCTTTAATAATGTATACATTATTAAAACGCCAAACTCACAACATTTACATCTATTCTCATCTTAGGTAAATGTAATAACACCTTATTTACCAAGTGTTGCAATTGATTGTTGGACTTAGGGTTAAGTGTTGAGATTCTTTTCCTTAATCCCGACGTTAAACGGCTCAATCCGTCTGCCAGCTGGCAGACGGATTGAGCCGTTTAGCCAGTTGATGCCCTAACTATTTAATAAAGAGTCTATTTTTTCTTTAAGATTATTTAAGTTGATATTTTTCTCTTCAATTCCGTTGATAAAGATTGTCGGTGTATGGGCTAGGGGGATTTTCCTTCCGTCATCTGCGTCAGACTGGACAATCCCTTTATAAGTATTTTGGTTTATGGAATTAGTGAATTCTTGTATATTTAGTCCTAATTGCCCGGCGTATTTTTCAAAGATTGGTAATGGGTCTGGTTCCTCGCTCCACTCAGCTTGGTTTTCGTAAAGCAGATTATGCATCTCCCAGAATTTTCCTTGAACTCCGGCTGTTTCAGCTACCTCGGCGGCAATTTTGGCATTGCCGTGTTGAGGAAGAGGAAAATGACGGTATGCGAAATTAAAGTTAGGGTTTTCTCCATAAGTCTGGATGAGCTCTTCCATTAGAGGAGCCATTTGTCCGCATGCCGGGCATTGATAATCTCCAAATTCAACCAGTGTGACTTTGGCGTTTTGCTTTCCTGTCATATGACTTGTTTCTCGTATAAGAAGGTCTTGATCAACCGGAGTCAGTGGTGAGGTGACAGAGGGATTGAAGAAAAATACAAGAATACCAAAGCCGATAATGAAGACAATGCCAATAATTAAAATAATAGCTGTTTCTTTATTTATGCCCATATATTTTTTTAGATAAGATTAATAATATGCTTATCAATATAAACGCTATGAGTGACATTTGCAATATGTCTAAAAGCCCAAACAATTTAGGCAATTCTTGCGTGCATGATACGGCGTTTGCCGAACAAGGAGCGAGTACCTCGGGGATAATTTTAATGTATAGCAGATAGTGATAGAGTGCCACCATAGCACCGGCAATACTAAGAGGGAGAGCGTATATGTAGACACTTGAGTCCTTTCTTAATATCCCGATTGGTATGATGATAGCTAGTGGGTATAGAAAGATGCGCTGATACCAGCATAGCACGCACGGTTCAATATGAAGAACAGAGCTTGAATAGAGACTCCCCACAGCACCAGAGAGAACAATAATCCAAGCCATATGAAGACTATATTTTTTTATGAAGTTAATCATTTAAATAATTATAAGACATTATTTATAATTATGCACTCATACAAGCAGATGTTGATATGACTTGATTATATCAAGGAGAGTCCTTGATAATATTATTTTTAGGATAATTTTTGAAGTGTAACTTAGATAATGTTTATGCGTCTTTTACATCAGGCGAGTGTGAAGGTCTTTAGTAATATAAAAAGTCGATATTATAAGTGTATAGTGTTATTATAAGAATTATTAACGATAAAATTAATAGAAATATGAAAAAAGGTATAGTTATAGGTGTTATGGTATTGGCTCTTGGTTTTTCTCAGGCGATGCCTGCGCGCGCCCAAGACACAGCAAGTGACCTACAGGCTTTAATAACTTCTCTTATGGAGCAAGTTAAGGTTCTTCAGGAGCAGATAAAGTCTTTAAATACTGAAGTTAAAGCGGTGAGGGCAGAACTTCAACTTACAAGATCTCTTTATAGAGGAGTATCCGGGGATGACGTGGCTCAGCTTCAGGAATTCTTGAAGGGCGATAATGACATTTATCCTGAGGGAATTGTTAGCGGTTATTATGGTCTACTAACAGAGAAGGCGATTAAAAAATTCCAAAAGAAATATGGGATTGAGCAAGTAGGAGTGGTTGGTCCTAAGACGACGAGTAAACTTTATGAACTTCTGGAACACGGTGCCGGTAAATCCGGTAAAGTCCCGCCAGGTCTTCTAATAGCTCCAGGGATAGCTAAAAAACTTTCTTTAGCTACCACTACTCTTAGTTATGACGATGATTCAGACGATAGAGACTGTGAAAAGAAGGAGAGGAAGCATAAAGAGAAAAAAAATAAGAAAGGTCATAATGATGGCGATGATGACGACGATGAGGGAGATGACGATGACGATGAAGACAATGACAATGATTGCGACAATGATGACGACGACAATGACGACAATAACGACGATACAGCGACAACCACCCCTCCAGTCGTAGATATTACAGCCCCTGTCATATCCAGTGTCGGTATATCAAACATTACAGCAACATCAAGTCTAGCCAGTTGGCTTACTGACGAAGCCTCAGATAGCAATCTTTGGTATGCTACGACAACTCCTATTGATACGATAACTTCTCTGCAAGTTTCATCGACTGTCTTAGAGTTGAGTCATGGGCTTGCTCTTGATGGACTTACTGCCAGTACGACGTATTATTTCTTAGTGTCGTCTTCTGACGCAGTAGGGAATACAGCGACTTCAACGGAATGGTCATTTGAGACATTAGAACAATAAAAATAACCTAGATTATAAAATCTATTTTTAAAACACCCTCCATACTTAAGTATGGAGGGTGTTTTATTTGGATAACTTTTCCCATGGAAAAGTTATCCAAATATCTTTCTTCTCTTTTATCCAGATATCCGGGACGACGATACTTTGCTCATGATAGAATAAAGTTACAATAAAATTTTTATCTTTGAATTTTTCTAAAGTCTTACCTGTGTCGGCTATGTCATCGACAATGAGTGTGTGTTCGTCAATGGGATTAGCAAGAAGAGGGATACCCAAGTGGTGCGAAATCATAACTCCAAGTGGTAGACCACCTCGTGGTGGGCCAAAGACCCCATTGAATTTTTTCTCTAGTGATTTTAATTGATCTATAAGTATGAGAGCGTCTTTACCGAAGTCTTCCCATGAATAATGATGATATTTATTGTTTGTCATAAAATTTACTTTAATATAACTTTAATTGTAGCATCTTCGTCTCTCGTCGTCATTCTGCCCTTTCTACATCACTAATTTCACAACATTTACATCTATTCTCATCTTAGGTAAATAAATGTAATAACACCTTATTTTTTATAAGTTCTCAGTTTGAATAAATAATACTCGTTTTACTTCATTTAAATAATCCGCAAAGGTTAAACCTTTGCGGAAATATTGATTGTTGGGCTTTGGAATTTAAAATTTCAGCAAATCACTTTTTTCTGTTAATATGTATTTATGTCTATATACTATAATGCGAAGCGGGGCCGTAATATATTTGACCCGACTTCAAGTGAGCCGTTTAAGCTGAGCCGTTCAAAGATTGATTCTTTCTTGAATTGCCCGCGTTGTTTCTATATAGATAGACGACTGGGGGTGGATAAACCACCCGGTTTTCCTTTCGCCTTAAATTCGGCTGTTGATACTTTACTGAAAAAAGAATTTGATATCCATCGAGCAAGTGGGACTACTCACCCCTTAATGGATAAATATGGCATAGATGCTATTCCTTTCCGCCACAAAGATCTTGATGAGTGGAGAGAGAATTTTGTCGGCGTGAGGTATCATCATAAGGAGTCTAACTTTATAGTAACTGGCGCTGTTGATGATGTCTGGGTGACCCCAAGTGGCGAACTCATCGTCGTGGATTATAAAGCGACGAGTAAAGACGGGGAATTAAGTCTTGATGCGGATTGGCAGATTGCCTATAAGAGA
>PFDM01000043.1:5901-12840 GCA_002772825.1 Parcubacteria group bacterium CG10_big_fil_rev_8_21_14_0_10_38_31
TGCTAAGAAATGTCTTTTAGAAGAACATATTCCTAACGCTTCTCCTGATTGTGATTATTGTAATTATATATCGGCCGTTCGTAGTGTGAGCAATAGCTAGCCAATATCGTCTTTTTATTATTTTTCTATTAGAATAAACAACAGATGAAACATAATAAACATCTTCTTATTCTTTCCTTGTTTCTGTTCGCATTGTTATTTGTCGGCATTGTCGGTGTTTTTGGGGCGAGTTTTTTTGTATTTAGGAAGATAAATACAAAGGAGGTAGTGGATAACAAATATAGTGTTACAGGTTCAAGGGAGTTGGTGCGTGATTGGATTATGGTAAACGCCTCTACTTATAAGTTTGACGGTTCAGGCCTTACTTTCAGAGGATACAAGAAACTTGATTGCGCCTTTTGTTATGAATTTACTTTCGGGTTTGACTCAAGGAATGTCGGCTATGGAGATCGGATAGATAGTGAGCTTGTATCAAGTACTACGGCTCATAGTCTTATGATAGTTTCTGAGACGGGTATGATTTCAAGGGCTATCACAGATGGTAAGTATGACGAGATGAAAGGCGAGTTGATACAGGAAGAGACATTTAGACAATTAGAGTAAATTAAAATTAAAAAATCAAAATCTTAATTTCCTGCAAGAGTCAAACAGCAAGGGACAGTTTTCGGAAATCAAGTTTTGATTTTTTAATTTAAAAAAAATGATTAAATTTAAAATTCTAAAAAAATCAAAGAAGAGCAATGCCCGTCTTGGTATAATAGAGACGTCAAACGGCAGTGTGGAGACCCCCGCCTTGGTTACAGTGGCAACGCAGGGTGTGGTAAAGACGCTGGCGAGCCATGAGGTGGAAGAAGCAAAAAGTCAGATGCTTATCTGTAATACTTACCACTTACATTTGAAACAAGCCGAGAAGATAGTGAAGAGCGCCGGTGGTCTGCATAAGTTTATGAACTGGGATAGGCCGTTGATGACGGACTCGGGAGGGTTTCAGGTCTTTAGTCTTGGCTTTGGCAGAGATCACGGTGTGGGAAAGATATTGAAAGAGAAGAAAGATGTTTCTGTCTCTTTAGGAGAACAACCTAAACTCTTGAAGATTAGCGAGAAAGGGGTGGAGTTTAGGTCTCCGATTGATGGTCGGAAAATTTTCTTAGGGCCGAAAGAGTCTATGAAAATACAAGAAGAGTTGGGTGCGGATATAATCTTCTCTTTTGATGAGTGCACTTCACCAGTTGCCGATTATGAATATACGAAGAAGTCTTTAGCCCTAAGTCATAAGTGGGCGGAGGAGTGTATAAAGGCGAGGTCTCCTAAAGCAAGGAAAAAACAAGCCCTTTTTGGTATTGTCCAAGGGGGGAAATTTGCCGACTTAAGGAGAGAGAGTGCCAAGTTCATATCATCACTGCCTTTTGACGGCTTTGGTATTGGTGGTGAATTCGGTGATGATAAGAAGACGATGGGAAAGATGTTGAAAGTGGTGTTAGATGATTTGCCGGAAGAGAAGCCGAGGCATCTTTTGGGGATAGGGCACTTGGAGGATATCCCGGAGATTATAAAAGCGGGTGTGGATACTTTTGATTGTATTGTCCCTACTCACTATGCTCGCCACGGGACGGCCTTTTCTTCAGATGGTCGGCTTGATATGAAGCAGTCAAAGTTCTTGAAAGATAAAAAGCCGTTGGATAAAAAGTGCGCCTGCTATGTCTGTAAGGATTATACCAGGAGCTACATCTCGCATCTTTTTAAAGCTAATGAAATTACTGCTTTGAAACTCCTAACCTTTCATAATTTATATTTTTTTAACTCTTATATTGAGAAGTTGAGAGAGGATATTAAGAAGGGGAAGTTATAATTCTAGAATAGTGCGATAGGAGAATTTAGTCAGAAATGAGTATCTCGTATATGTCATCAGCGTCATAAAGATTATTTCCTTGGCCGTTAGGGCCATAAGAGCCGATGACTACGGCATTTGTTGTCCCCCCGCCTGGCTCAATATCATAATCCGTATCAAAGAAATACTCATTACCCCAAGGGTCAAGTGAGATAGTATGGATATAAGGACCACTCCAGTTTGGGTAATTTCCGTCAGTCTGCATTAGTCCGCCTGCCTGGGAAGACAATGCGTTGGAACATCCGTCGTCGCAGAGCTCATTGCTGGGCAGTGGACACCCTAGGGGTAAGTTCGTGCAGACGATACCGGGTGTCTGGTGGCCAGGCCACTGTGAAGTGTCTCCCTCAAGCATAGTGATTGCAGTTGAGATTTGCCTTAATTCACTACGAACTTTGGCTATTTTTGCCTTTTCTCTTGCAGTGCTTAAGGAAGCCATAACAACGGAAGATAATATCCCAATAATGGCAATGACTACCAATAATTCAATTAATGTAAAACCTTTTTTATCCATAAATATTTATTTAGTATAATATATTTTTATAAATAAGCTACTGGGTTTTAATCTAAAGAGTGCAATATGTTTCTGAAATTAGACATTTTTAAACGGCTCAACCCGTCCGCCAGCTGGCGGACGGGTTGAGCCGTTTAATGAGCCGTTTAAAAATAGATGATTTTAAATTAAATAAGTATATTTTTTACATAATCGTAAGTTTTATATACCCGGCGGACTTGACACGTGTGTTATAATGTAATTAAGTAGTGAAAGAACATTAAAGAAAGGAGGTAAAAAAGAATGAAGAGATTTACCATTCCAAGGGTGGCCCACTGCAGTGACGGTTGCCGAACAAGGGGTGGCGGGCGAGATTCAAGCCCGTCACCCTATTTTTTTTATAAAAATGACCTAAGAAAAACATACAAGGGACAGTCCTTTGTAAAGCTTGACAAGAAAAATGTATTATGTAAACTAAGCTCTTGTTTCCGCATAGTGCGGAATTAGTTCTTTATAATAATTTTAGCTACATCCTCGGCAAAAGGATGAGTAGTGAAAGGCGCATAGTGCGTGAGAATATTTATACAAAAACAAAAAAGAGGGTAAAAAATGGCAAAAATGATGGAGATTAAAGAGCAGGTGGTCGGGGGGTTTAAGGGGTTTAATATACCAGAAGCACGGAAGACAGCTGGTGTCATCATTACACCTGCCGGTTTTCGGACGTTCAAGACGAGTGATGACCTGTCACTTCTGGACCAGCTTCTTCACCCCGTGGCAATGCTTAACGGAATAGCCATAGGGAGTATCGACTCGGTAGGCACATCGCCTGCCGGAAAGATCCTCTTCGGGGTTGACTGTCTCCTGACAGTCCCTATAAAGGACGCCGTCGTTGACATAGCCACAGGAACAAGAGGATACACGTCCGTGTTTCCTCTCAACCGTAACTTATTAAAGAAGAGCGATGTGAGCTATTATATCGCCAACGATAAGGGAGACATCCTCAAGGCACTTCCGGTGTTCATGAAAAACGCCCGGCTGGACCTAACCTCAGAAGCCATTGTGTATTCAAAGGACGGCGGAGTCTTTGTCATAGGGATCACGGACATCGTCAACGAGAACTTTTCCGCGGGGAAGTTCATCGCCAAAGTCGGCGCGGAGATCATCTTTATGGACAGAGTCCAGGAGGATGAGAAGACAGGGAGAACCAAGATCATCGCCACGACCAAGAACGACGGCAAATGGATACATCTTCCCGATATCAACTCTTTGCTTCAGGGAGAGAGGGTTTTACCCGCCACGATGTCAGACGTCAAGATCCCGACCATATTCAAGGATACACCTCCTCAGGCCCTGGTCGCCTGCGGACAGAAGATCGTCGGGATCTTCCCTAACGCCATCGGCATCGCGCCGATGATGCAGGGAGCCTAGACTACCATAAAAACCTTTTGCCGAGGTTTGTAACGACCCCAGATTCGCCACGGCGAATCTGGGGTTTTTTATTTCAACAGGTTCATTTTGTTATAAATGAAAAATAGTTTATTATGTTTCCATATGAGTAAAAAGATAACAATCATATTAGGCCACCCGTCTCGTGAGAGTTTTTGCGGTTCTATAATGCAAAGTTATGTAGAAGGGGCGAGAGAAAATGGCGCGGAAGTGAGAGAGATTCACCTCGGTGATTTGAAGTTTGACCCTATATTATGGAAAGGGTATTCGGCCATCCAAGAGCTTGAGGAAGATCTGAAGAAGACTCAGGAGGATATGCGCTGGGCGGATCATCTGGTGTTTATATACCCGACTTGGTGGGGAGGAATGCCGGCTTTGATGAAGGGTTTTGTAGATAGAATCTTTTTGCCTGGTTTTGGTTTTAAATTTCACAAAGGTCAACCTTACCCGGACAGGCTTTTATCAGGAAAGAGCGCTCGGCTTATCGTAACTATGGACAATAAACAAAAGATGACAGAGAAGCTTTTCGGCGCGCCGAGTGTCGTTGCTTTAAAAAATATTGTCTTGGAATTTTGCGGTGTTAGCCCTGTTGATTTATTGATAATAAGCTCACTTAGGACATTTGATGATGAAAAGAAGAAAGAATTACTCCTTGATATTAAAGAGAAAGGGAGGAAATTTTTATAATTTAAATTTATAATTATGGAATTATCACTTATTCAGAATCTAAATATATTTCTTCAGTTGATTGTAGCCGCTCTCTTAGGCGGTGTCATAGGTATAGAGAGGTCTGTCGCTCATAAGACAGCGGGCATGAGGACTTATGCTTTAGTGAGTATGAGCGCCTCTCTTTTTATAATTATCTCAAATGTAGTGACAACACAATACATAGGTATTACAAATTTTGATCCGCTCCGAGTCGCTTCTCAGGTTGTCGTGGGTATCGGTTTTATCGGCGCCGGTCTCATCATCTTCAAGAGGTCTAAGTTAAGGGGACTTACTACCGCGGCTGGTCTGTGGATGGCAGCCGGTATAGGTATGGCTGTTGGCTATGAACTCTACGCCATTGCTGTATTCGTGAGTGCTCTTACTATATTTATTTTTACCATTATGTGGATTATAGAAGATAAGGTGAAAAAAAATATAAAACTTGATAAGAAGAAATAATTTCTATGGCAAAAAAGTTAATTATCGCTAATTGGAAGATGAGTCCTGCTGACAAAGAGACTGCAAAGAAATTCTTTATCTCCGCTCAGAAAAATTCTCGTAATTTAAAAAATGTTGACGTTGTCGTATGTCCACCTTTTGTTTATCTGGGTGTATTTCCCCCATCCGTCCAAGGTGGACCTCGCACTCATGGCCAAATAACCTTGGGCGCTCAAGATATCTTTTGGGATGAGAAGAAGACATCTTACACGGGCGAAGTGTCAGCCACGATGCTTAAGAAACTCGGAGTAAAATATGTGATTATCGGTCACTCTGAGAGAAGAGAGTATCTAGGGGAAGATAATTTAATAGTGAATAAGAAGGTGAAGTATGCGCTTCTTGCCGGACTTAAGGTTGTGCTTTGTGTCGGCGAGAAGAAACGAGATGAAGATGGCGAGTATTTTAATTTTATAAAGACGGAGATACAGGAAGGTCTTAAGTCTGTGCCAAATAAATTAGTAAATAATCTAATAGTGGCTTATGAACCTATCTGGGCGATAGGCAAGTCCGGTAAGAACGCTGATTCTCCTGAAAAAGTTTTTGAAATATCAATTTACATTAAGAAAGTTCTTGTCGGTATCTTTGGCAGGCAGAAAGGTGAAAATATACCAATACTCTATGGCGGTTCGGTAGACACTAAAAATACTAAAGGATTTCTTTCTCTGGGTGGAGTAGTCGGTCTTCTTGTCGGGCACAAGTCCCTAGAGCCCGAAGCTTTCAAAGAGATAGTAGAGATAGCAAATAGTATAAAATAATAATTTTAAATATGAAATTACCAAGTATAAAAAAGGTGAAAAATTTAAAAGGGAAAAAAGTTCTCTTAAGGGCAGACTTGAATGTGTTTATAGAAGATGGCGAAGTGAAGGGTGATTTTAGAATAAAACAGGTTTTGCCGACTATTAAATTTTTAAAGAAAAATGGCGCGAAAATTATAATTTTAAGTCATGTTACAAAAGGCCGAGCTAATGGACTTTTACCAGTTGCGGAATATCTTAATACATACTTTAAGGTAGATTTTTCCAGAGAAGTTTTGGGGAGTGAGACAAGAGAAAAAATTGATAATATGAAAAACGGCGGAGTCCTTCTCCTTGAGAACTTAAGGTCAGATAAAAGAGAAAAAAGTAATGATACCGGTTTTGCCAAAGAGCTCGCGTCTTTAGGCGACATTTATATTAATGACGCTTTTTCTGTCTCTCACAGGAAACATGCTTCTATTGTGGGTATTCCGAAATTCCTTCCCTCATACTCAGGTTTTCTTATGGACGAAGAGGTCTTGAATCTTTCTAAGGCGTTTAAGTCAAGACATCCGTTTCTTCTAATCTTGGGAGGAGTAAAATTTGAAAGTAAATTAGGCGTCCTGAAGAGATTTATAAAGACAGCGGATAAGATCTTTATCGGCGGAGCGTTGGCGAATGTCTTCCTCAAGGAAAAGGGGGTTGATATTGGGAAATCTATTTATGATAAAGATGTAAATATTAAGAAATTTGTAAAAAGTAAGAAAATCGTCATTCCAAAAGATATGCTCACGGAGAGTGGTATCAATTGGGATATTGGCGAGGACGCGATAAAAGAGTTAAAGGAGATGATAGATAGAGCTAAGTTCATAATCTGGAGCGGGCCCTTAGGTAACTTTGAAGGGGGTTATAAGACGGGTACGACGGAGATAGCCAAAGCTATTGCTGGATCCAAAGCAAATTCGGTAGTGGGTGGAGGAGATACTATCTCGGCGATTAAAAAGCTGAACATATTGAATAAATTTTCGTTTGTTTCTACTGGTGGTGGAGCAATGCTCGCCTTCTTATCGGAAGGCACTTTACCAGGCATAGAGGTGCTTAAGAAAAAGACCAAACAAAAACTCCCCACTTAAGTGGGGAGTTTTTGTTTGGTGATTAGCTAACCCAACGGCTAA
>PFDM01000061.1 GCA_002772825.1 Parcubacteria group bacterium CG10_big_fil_rev_8_21_14_0_10_38_31
CTTCGGGTGTTTGATACTCCAAGCGTAGAGGGCGACTGCCATTGAAGTAGCGGCGTTTAGGGATTCACATTTCGGATTTATAGGTATAGAGAGTCGTATATCGCAAAGTTCGCGAGTCTTCTCGCGGATCCCCTTGGATTCATTGCCGAGGACCATTACAGTAGGGGAGTTGAATGGCTCGTCGTTGATATCTTCTTTAGTGCCTCCGATGAGTCCGTATATCCAGAAACTGCGTTTCTTAAGGTCGCTTAGAGTGTTATTTACGTTGCCGATTGAAACAATTGGAACGCGGAAGGCCATACCGGCGGAAACTTTAAGCACGGACCCTGTTATTTGTCCTTGATTATGCTCGGGGATAAGGACACCGGATACGCCGAAGGCGGCCGCCGAGCGTATCACTGCGCCGATGTTCTGAGGGTCCTGCAGTTCATCTAAGAGGACAAGAGAAGTATCGTTGGTAATCGGAAGAGAGTTTATAAATTCATGATAAGGGTGGACTAAGTCTTCTATTGAGACGAGAGCCACCACTCCTTGATGGACTGCCGACTGAAGGTCTTTTTCGGATGCCTTCGTCTTAGAGAGTTCTGCTGTCGGCACGCCAGCTTTCTTTATAAGGAGAAGAAGCTCGGGCGCATCGATATTTGGAGCAAGAAATACTTTCTTTATAGTTTCCGGCCTATTAAGAAGCGCTTCTTTGAGCGCGTGTTTGCCGTATACATAGGTCTTTGTGATTGCTTTAGGCATAATTTAAAAGTATATATAAAAAACAGGATATTGTCATTAGTATAATATTATGATGTAATACCATTTATGAATAGGAGAAAAAATAGGCGTAATGATCGCAAGTTTTGGAATAAGGAATATAAGGAGGTAAAACACCTTTCTCTTTCCAGTAATCCCAGTGAGGACCTCCTTAAATTCACCAGGTGGCTGGGGCGTCAATACAAAGGTGCGTATTTAGGGCGGTCGGATACTGTGCTTGATGTTGGCTGTGGTAATGGCAGAAACTTGGTCTATCTTGCGAAGACTTTCGGCATTAAAGGTATCGGTGTTGATATATCCAAAGAGGCGATAGCTCAAGCTAGGGACATGAGTAAAGGTTTACCCTTAGAATACAAGTGTCAATCAATCGCTGACTCTATCTTAGTTGATGACGAGTCTTGTTCTTTGGTGCTTGATATGATGACCTCTCACGTTTTAAATAGCGAGAAAAGAGAACATCTTCTAAATGAAATAGTTAGAATTCTCAAGCCGGGCGGTTGGTTCTTCTTCAAGACATTTCTACTTGATGAGGACAGGCATGCCGAGCGTCTTTTACGCGAGAATCCGGCAGAAGAGAAGGGGACATATATCCACCCGAAGAGTGGCACCCCTGAGCATGTATTTACTGAGGATGAGATTGGAAAAGTCCTTGATCCTTACTTTATAATACATAAGATTTCAAAGTCGCATCGTCATATCTTGAAAGGTAAGGCCTTCAAGCGGAGAAGTATCTCTGTTTATGCGGAGAAAAAGTTTTAGAAATTTTAAGAAGTTTTAATTCGCATTCCCTTATCTAACTGGCTTGTTAAACATCCGATGTCTAACAATTACAAATTAGGTAAAAAATAAAAGCGTAAGATACGCCTTTATTTTTTACTATCACGCACAGTGCGTTGATATTACATTGCTTCGTGTTCGCATGCCCCACCCAGTTTTCTTAGGAGAGTTATAGAGTATACGGCGCTTACTCCCACTAGGATATAGATGATTCTTTCTGCTACGGGGATACTGCCGAAGATTTTATTAACTAGATTGAAGTCTATTAGACCTATAAGTCCCCAGTTGACACCTCCGACGATAACTAATATATCCGCTACATAATTTACTATTTTCATAAAAATATATTTTTAGATTATAAGGTTGATAATGTTGCCTCGACCTTTTCAAATAGTCATTTTCTGAAACTTTTTAGGGTATATACCCCTTTCTTATATTTTAACTTAAATTTGGCAAAAAGAATTAAAATCTGAGTATTTCTGTGGATAAGGTTATTTCCCCAAAGTTCCAAAAATCATCTCTTTTGGGAAGGGGCTAAAATCGTTATTTTAGGCCGGATTTCAACGGCTAAGGATCTATTTAGCCGTTGAGTCTTATCCAAGGACTCCTCTTGGATTGAAAAGTTTTTAAATCTGATTTAATCGGTGAAATTTATAAATAATCGCGCCAGGCGGAGCTCGTCGTAAGTGTACATACCACTAAGTTTCTTATGGACGGGGGAGAGCTTGGTGTCGCCCGTTTTCTCAAACGCTTCTTTTATGCGATTGATGTCCTGGTCCTTTGGCTTGAAACGACTAAGGTCAACTTCCGGTTTAAGTATTTTAATCTTTTCTAAGTGGGAAATAATAGTCCCCTTGGTCATACCTCTTTTGTCTGCCACTTCGTTTAGAGAAAGTCCTTTATTTATGAGAGCGAGTGTCTTCTCGTGGGTGGGGACGCGTTCGTCCGTCTCCTTTTTTTCATCAGCTTTCTTCGCATTTTTGGCTATCACTTTTTCATCAAGAGTGCCTCCGCATTTCTCTACAAATTCAGCGTGCATTTTATGGAGATTTGAGTCGGAAAATCTTTGCAATACTTGTTCCCATTTAGATGATTCGGCAAGTAGGTGCCTGTCTGTCAGAAGAGCACGCGGATGCACGGCAAATGCCATATCATTGATGCCAGACAAAGTTAGTCCTTCAAGGGTGCGCAGTCGCGAGAGTGCCACGTAACCTTGTCCGGGGACAAATGATTTAGAGAGGTCTATCTCGGCGGCGTCTAGGCTCATCCCTTGGCTTTTGTGGACAGTGATGGCCCAGGCCAGACGGATAGGTAATTGCTCAACCTTCGCATGTGTTTTCCCTTCTTCTTCAATAGCCCATTCGGCCGGTTCTACATAGATAGTTTTTCCGGAGAAGGTCTTCACTACCGGCACGCCCTTGTCAAAATCTGCCACCACACCGAGGGTGCCGTTCACATAACCCGCTTCAAAATTATTCTTTACGAACATCACTACTGCATCTTTTTTCAAGCGGAGCGTTTCAGGAGCAAGGACACTTTTCTTAAGCGAATCCACTAGAGCTTTGCGCCCTTTGGTGTTCATCTCAAAGAGGTGTTCCTTCCCGGGGAGTTTCTTAAGTTCTTTTTCGTTCTCGGCATCAACGTCAATATTGTGAGTGTATAGTCGTGTCGGTGTAGCATTTTTCTTCGTCGTATCAGTGCACATCTTAGAGAGCTTTTCTCGTGTAGTAGGAGATATTTTTCCACTCCGCATCTCTTTTAATATGCTCTCTAGTGTATTGTCATTGTGTCTGAATTGTTCGTCTAGGTAACACACGCGGACATCCATAGACTTCCAAGCACTTGAGGCGGTGATGAATTCTACCTCCGTACCTCTTTGTCCAATAGGTGGGAGTTGAAAGAAGTCTCCCGAGAGGACTATCTGCATTCCGCCGAAAGGATCTTCGTTTCTTTTCATCGCGCGACATACACGCTCTACTGTATCAAAGAGGGCGGGGGAGAGCATTGAGACCTCGTCTATTATGAGGACTTTCGCTTTTTCAAATCGTTTATATAAATATTCTTTTTCTGTGAGGGCTTCTATCTCTCTGGTTGAAAGAGTGTCTTGTATGCCTGTGCCAGACCAGGAGTGAATAGTTACGCCACCGATGTGGGTGGCGGCAATCCCTGTGGAAGCCGTCACTCCCACCGATACTTCGCGCTGTCTCAAGTAGGTGATATATTCATTGATCACATAGGTCTTACCACTGCCGGCCGCGCCCGTCAGATACACATTTTTACCGGCTTTTAATATATCAAGCGCCGTTTTCTGCTTCATAGAGAATATTGTAACATAGAAACTGTCTTGAGGACTGGAGATAGGGATAGTGACCTAACGATTCTTTGCGTAGCGCTTTTCTATATAGATAATTCTCCACCAGCGTTTCCCTTGAAGATAACCTAAAGTAATCCCTAGTAGTAAAAGTATGACTGAAACAGCATGATGTATGAGATACCACTGGCCCCAAGTAAGCCCGAGGCTATAGGTATTGAAATCTGAGACAAGAAGGTTTATAACTGGAATCTCAATAGTGGCGTGGATAAGGAAACTTATCAGGATTCCCAGAAAGGTAAAGAGTGAAATATATATTGTTCTTTTATTCATAGTGATTATTATAATATGGAAAGTTTGTGTGGGTGAAGAAGTGATTCTCTTTGAGTTATTCAGTCCTGTTTTTTCAGGAATTTATTTTTGTAATGCAAGCACCAAGCGAGGTTCTCCGTCGCCATAAAAATTTTCTTTTCGCGATTCTATGATAAATCCTAAAGATTGATACAACTTAAGAGCTATTACATTATCTGGATGGGTTACTAAGTCGATTCTCGTTATATCTGTTATATCTTTTAGTTTTTCTAATATTTGTATCATAGCTTCTTTGGCAATGCCTAGACCTTGAAAACGAGGAGCAATGGCCAACCCGCTGATATAAACATTGTTTTCGCCTTTCTTTTTATATGATATATTGCCTACCACAACGCCGTCATGCTCTATCAAGTAGACATCGCTTTTTTGAAATTCTTCTTCCCATTCGTCAGTCTCCAGCATTGGTGAATAGGTATTTTTTCCGGCAACACTTCTTTCAATAATTAATAATGTCGGGATATCGGAAGGGGTAGCCTTTCTTAGATTTATATTTTTTTCGCTTCCCATGTTTTTGTAATTAATTTTATTTTTATAATATATCGTATTTAATTATATCGTATTTAATCTCCAAATTGAAACCCGCTCTAATTTCCTCAAGGTGAGACCTTGCGGTGGGGAATTATCCCTTTAAATAATCGTTTATTATCTTTTCCGCTTCGCTGGCTGTGCTTGTCTCCATCAATTTCATGCGGAGTTCTTTGGCGCTGACTCTTCCCTTTGAGGCAGGCCAGCCATTAACGTATGCATTGAAATGTTTTTTCATTATTGAAAAGTTCTTATGCGAAGCAATCTCCTCAAACAACTTTGTATGCTCCAATAGTACTTTTAATCTTTCTTCTATTGTTATCTCTTTTTTATTTTCATCAAATAGCCACGGGTTTCCAAAGATTGCACGACCAAACATCACTCCGTCAGCTCCTGATTCTTTCGCCTTTTTTCTGGCATCTTTGATATCAGAAACATCCCCATTTCCGATAATCAGTGTGGAGTGTTGACTACTGGCTGAAGTATTTTCCATCTTGTCTCTTATCTCAACGGCCCTTTTTACCAGATTCCAGTCGGCCGGTTCTTTGGACATTTGTTTTCTTGTCCTTGCATGGATTGTTATTGCTGACGGCTCAGCGGAAAGTAATATCGGAAGCCATTCGTCTAGTTCGTCTTTGTTGTATCCAACTCTTGTCTTTATAGAGATAGGCAAATCACCCGCGCCTGCTTTTGCAGATTTTATAAGCTCAACGGCAAGATTGGGATTTTTCATTAGCACTGCGCCAGCTCCTTGCTTCTCAATACTTCTATCAGGGCAACCCATATTTATATCTACCCCGTCAAAGCCCATGTCGCGAGCAAGCTCAACTGCTTTCTTCATTAGCTCCGGTCTTGAGGTAAAGAGCTGAGCGACTATGGGCCTTTCGTCTTCAGTGAAATCTAAGTCTCTTATAATCGCGCCTCTACCACCGAGAAAAAGTCCGTCCGCAGACACAAATTCTGTCCACATAACATCCGGCTTGCCATACTTCGAGATAATCCGCCTGAAGGTGGGGTCAGTGACGTCTGCCATTGGTGCTAGCGCAAAAAATGGCTTATTGAGTTCGTTCCAAAATCCTCTTGGCATATATTACTTATATTTTTATTAACTCTATCATAGAGTGAGATTTTGAGAAGCATCGGGCGGAATAGTTAGAGTCACTACAGGGTCTGAAAGTAAAAGGGGAGTCAGGTACCCTTTCCTTTCGGAGTTTTATGCCAAGGATGTTTTTGGATATATTTTGTTTTCTAAGATTTTTTCAACTTCACCAATCTCGCTCTTTGACAAACCGCCAATGTAAAACCATGGGATGCGAAAAAAACCTCCTCCTTTAAATTTATCTTTATAAATTTCTATATAGATTTCGGACGGCTTTATTTCGTACCCTTTTATATTAGAATAAAAGTATCTATGGTATGTAAGGGCAGGCTCTCTGGGCATAAAAAACACACGCCTACTGGCTATTGGCAGTCGAGCCCTAAACAATATAATCTCATCCTTTCCAAGAACAACTTTGTATTGAAATATTTTAATTTGTTTTGGAATATAAAATTTAAAAACAATGACAACCGCGACCGCTAACGAAAAAACAATTGTAAATTTTTCAAAAGGTCCTGAATAATAAAAAAATCCTACGGCAAGAAAAAAAAGACTCCCAAGTATACCTACAGATGCATATATTTTCCAAAACAAATTCATACTGGAAAAATATCTGTCTAGATTATTTTTATATTTTATTATTAAAACCGGACTAATTTCTTTGATTTCTTTTTCTAATTCATTCATAGATTAATTATTTATTTATTTAAAGTATATATTTAAATATATACTTTATCAACATAGGTAAGTGGCGATTCTTCGGTAATATCGCGATTGGATTCTGTATCAACTATGACACTTTACTTGCTGAGTTTAGCGCGAGGTGTTTTTAAAGGATAAAAAGTAGCGATGGAATAACAGAAAAGTCGCCCATTTCGGGGCGACTTTTCTGTCTGATCCTGTATTGTTTATTGAGGTCTTCCTGTTGTCTCAGTTTTATTATAATCTGACTGACCTGTATTTTTTTCGGTCGGTGTCACTTGAGATCCTGGATTCTCAGGAACATTGTCATTTTAT
>PFDM01000057.1 GCA_002772825.1 Parcubacteria group bacterium CG10_big_fil_rev_8_21_14_0_10_38_31
TCGCGTGCACCAAAACCCAAAATTTTTCCTTACAATTCCTTTTTCGGCGGGGGGTGTGGGGAGAGCCGGCAAAAAATGGAAAGGAAAATTTTTGGTTTTGGTTCCGCCGCTTCAATATCAACATACTTGTAATATATCACATTATTGTCATAGGACACAATATTTGGTTATAATACATCTGTGAATATGAAAACCCCGATTTCCAAACTTGGCAAAAACATCAAGCGTATACGCGAGCAAAAGGAAATGTCGCAAGGCGATATTTGCCGCGCGGTCGGGCTTGATCGTGCTCAAATGAGCAATATTGAGGCGGGCAAAGGCAATCCCACGCTTGCCACCATTGAAAAAATAGCCCAAGCGTTGGGGGTATCGAGTGATGAGCTTTTGAAATAATATGAACGAAATTATTTACATCCTCACAAACGAAGCAATGCCCGGATATGTCAAAATCGGGAAGACGAACAATAGTCTCGAACAGCGTGTTCGTGAATTGAGCGCGTCAACGAGCGTTCCGCTGCCTTTTACTGTTTCATATGCTTGCACGGTAAAGGACGCTCATTTTGTTGAGCACCAACTTCACGACGCTTTTGACGACAACAGAATTAATCCGAAAAGAGAATTTTTCCGTGTTGCGCCAGAGCGAGTAGTCGCGGCTTTGAAACTTGCGGAAATAGAGAACCTTACACCCAAAAAGGATTTCGTTGAATCAAAAGAAGATCAAGAAGCACTGGATACGGCGAGAAAAATACGAAGTAGATTTAATTTTGAGATGGTAAAAATTCCTATTGGAGCGGAATTGTATTTTAGTCGAGATGAGAATATTAAGGCGAAAGTTATTGATACTCACGCCGCTAATTCCATCGAATTTAATGGTAAGAAAACGAGTTTATCTCGTTCGGCTCAAAAAATACTTGGTTATCAATACGGCGTAGCCGGAACCGATTATTGGATGCATGACGGCGAAACGCTTGATGAACGTCGAAGACGATTTGAGAGCGGAAGTAAATAATTATGGCTATTAAATCTCTAAACAAAAGTCTACATAAGGCGAGCCGAGCGAAGAACGATGAGTTTTATACCCAGC
>PFDM01000052.1 GCA_002772825.1 Parcubacteria group bacterium CG10_big_fil_rev_8_21_14_0_10_38_31
TATGTTAATCTGGCGGTTTTTTTATATCAATTTTCTGTTATAACGAGTCTGTAAAGATGACACCTTACGGTAGTCTCGTTACCTTATTAAATCTATGTGTCTAAATAATTTTTTAAAAATAAAAAGTGACCTTAAAAGAAGGCCACTTTTGTTTTCTTAAATTTTTATTTACTGCGGGTTGTAAGGTATAACAAACCCCTCCTTACTCGTTATGAACGGGATATCCTCCCAGACAAAAGTTTCTTTTTCCTTAAAGTCAGTTAGACCCAAGGGGATCAAATTTACTATTTTCTTTTTTCCATTTTTATCGGAGATGAGAAAATACGCTCCGTTATCTATATTTCTTTCTACGCGGTATTTCTTATCTTTTTGTAGTTCGTAAAATGGTAGCGGTTTGCCAAGATTATCTTTTGCTATCTTTTTTACCACACTCAGTATTATCCCCGTGAAGTAAAAAATCATCGCGAAAAACAGAAGCATAATGACAATCATCCAAAAAGGATGTTGGTCTTTCAAACTGATAACCACCACTCGATTGATAACCGCCATTATATAAAAAAAAGCTCCATAAAGAACCAACATCAACACAATTGAAAACTTTTGGGATAATTTCATTTTAACCCCTCCTTTTAAAGTTTTTTGCTTTTCCTTCTAGTTTATTTATACAGGAATATTAGCTTTTAGTCAATACCATAAGGTAATGTGCACACATATATGGCGGTTTTCGGATAAAATCCGAGAATGAGCATATATATGATTAAAACAACAAAACTATAGTCAATTTTAGGGAAATAGGGGAGGTCATGTATCTTTTCCTCTGCTATAATAGACTAAAGGTCAGATTAATGAGGTCAGAAGCCTTTTAGGTTAAACTTTACGCAAGTGAATTACAATAAACAATAAATTCTAAGACGGTGGAGAGAGATCATAGTAGTTGATATAAGTCTATGTGTGTAGATAATTAAAAAAAATGAAATCAATTAACGTATTTGTTAAATTTCCTCTCACACTTGAATCAATCACCGGACAAAGTGAAATGAAATTGATATTAAACGACGGCGCACCGTTTGTTTTCCTTCTACATAGCATCTTCACTTCATATCCTGAGATTAGAAAACGTTATCCGCCGGGAGAACTCGCATTTACACTCAACAATCGCCGACCAATAGGAAACGAGTCTCTCTATGACGGGGACCAAGTAGTCTTTTATATATAAACATATAACATATCACAACATACCAACAAACTTGAGAATGTTGGTATGTTGTGATATGTTGAAAGTATGGTAAAAATTAAAACATCCAAACAAATGGAGCGACATCTTAAGGGAATAGCAAACCACTACCGGATTGGGATTCTACTTTTAGTTGCGGAGCGTAATTGGATTACCCTAGAAAGTATCGCAAAGACACTTGAGGCAAACGAAAAGACCATAGGTGAACATACAAGACGTCTTTGCCAAGCAGGCCTTGTAAATAAAAAATATCGAGGTAAATTTGTGGAGCATACTTTATCACCGTATGGCAAAACTTTTGTCCGCTTCTTACAATCGTTCCAAAAAATATAATAACTCCTCCCTACAACACCCCTACAAACTGGAGTTTGTAGGGGTGTTGTAATTCAAGTTAGAATTCAGCGAGTGGGGTTGTCAAGAAGTAAAGTTGTGTTGTTGAGAAGTGCTTAATTTTTATTTACCGCCGTAGTCGTATATTATAAAAATATAGTATTTCCCTTTATCTAAGGGGAGTCTTTGGATCAGACACTTTGGATTGGAGCGGGTCTTTTTATTTGTTGCTTTTTTTGCTTTAAAATGCTAATTATAATAAGAGACACGTTATTTGAAAAATACTCAATAAAGTGAGTGTTATTGGCATAAATAACTCATCCAAATCAAAGTGAGGTTAAAATGGAAGCCAGTATAATTAGACTCATAAAAGCTATTAGAGAAATGGATATTGTGAAAGAACGAATGAAAGCACTCACGCTAGAAATAGAAGATTATACCAATGAGCTAGAGAGGAGGATACCAGGGTGGCAGACAAAAATTCCAGATCGGGTGGTAAGTACACCGGCAATCATATGACGTTATTGCCGATAGCCGCATTTATATGTGATGAAGCTCACAAATGCCAGTTTGTGATAAAGATATCTCCCTCCATAATAAATTCCGGCAAAGGATCAGGACACAATAAACGTAAAGTGAAAATCGTAGATTTAAATAATGGATGTATACTATTGTCTATAACAGATAATATTGCGCACCAGGAAGTATATGTATACACTTCAAATTCGCAAAGTACAAAGCTAAGGATAGCTTGTAAGGCCAGAGATAATGATATAAAAATATCTTTTTCTAATAAGATGATTTAACCCGCGTAGGTCAAGATGACTACGCGGGTTCTTTTTTTATATAACTAAAAATGTGCTAAAGTAAGAACAATGGAGCTGAAAAGTGTAAAAATTAATCCTGAATGGAGAGCGGTCTTGATGGAGGAATTCAAGAAACCATATTTTAAAGAACTCGCGAATTTTGTAAAAAATGAATACAAGAATAATAACATTTACCCGCCTTCTAAAGCTATTTTTAACGCCTTTAATCTTTGCCCTTTCAGCAAGGTTCGTGTCGTCGTCCTCGGGCAAGACCCGTATCACGGAAAGGGAGAAGCGCACGGGCTCGCTTTCTCTGTGCCGGACGGCGTTAATATACCCCCTTCTCTGAAAAATATCTATAAAGAGATCTACAGCGACCTGGGCATATCTACACCCAAGACGGGTAATTTAGAGTGCTGGGCCAAGCAAGGGGTCTTGCTCTTAAATGCAATCCTTACGGTAAATGCCGATAACCCTGCCTCACACAGAAAAAAGGGGTGGGAAGAATTTACCGACGCTGTTATTAAAAAACTTTCAGATGAAAAAGAGGGTTTGGTATTCTTACTTTGGGGTCAATATGCGAAAGAAAAGGGGAAGATAATAGATAACAAAAAGCACCTTGTGTTAGAAGCGCCTCACCCTTCGCCATTTTCTGCCTACTCCGGCTTTTTTGGTTGTAAGCATTTTAGCAAGACGAACAAATATCTTGCCTCCCGAGGGAAAAGACCAATAGACTGGTGATATTGACCACTTGCCTGCCATCTGTTATTATGGCGAAAATTATCTCCCTTAAATGCTAAAAAGGGATTAAAGTTCCTTGAAAATACAATAGCTCAAAAACCTTAAACAGGAGGACGCGACGATGAAAAATCTATTTTTATGGTTATTTTCTTTCATCACTGAAAGGGAAGTAAAGGCGACAAAGAGCTTTGAAGAGCTTCTTGCTGTCGCAATCAAGCTGTGTCGCTATAGAGGATATGGCTTCGTGAAAGATCGCATGGACAAAAAATACAGAGAGTATCTGGTGCGTCAGGCAGAGACCTCAATACTTCATGCCAAGGAGGTTGAGGAAATCAGTAAAATACTTAAGTACGATAAATACACTGCCGACCTAATTGGGGATTTCATCAAAAGAAGGACCATCTATGCCGAAGATTTACCCTACCTTCTGTGCTTTAACTCAAGATCGTATCCAAGAGAATTATTGGGTCAACTGACTAAGATCATAAAAGATTTAGTAAGCAGGGTCGGGCACGAAGACATGCTCATTATCGCTAAAGTCTTTATCGGTTTAGGTTCCAATTATGATAACTTTAGGTCTGATCTATTTGGCCCTGACTCCATAGAAAAAATGACTGCTAAACTCACATCCTCAGTGAAATTCATGAATTCCGACGAGATAGAGAAATGCCTAGAGATTGTCTCACATCATTGTACTCCCTCAGATATCAAAAGGAAGTTATCAAGAGCTCTGGCTAAAAATAAGCGGATATCTTCCCTTAATGACGCGATAGAGATTCTCTCTAATTTGTGGAGTGACGACAAAGAAGAGCGAAATGCAGTGATGAATGAGGTTACCATACTTGCGGAAAAGGAGATCAACTCCTTAAATCATTTTATAGGCATGATTGAGTGGCTTGCAGACAAAAAAAACAAAAAGGATTGCCGAGGATTAAAAAACATCCTCATAACAAGGGCCATCTCTTTAGCCTCTGAGTCAGAACCTCTTTCATTGGGCGACATGGCTTTTCTCATCAGTCATGCGGAATGGCCGGATAACATCCTCCTGAAGAACATCTTAGGGGCGATTCTTAAGATTGCCCGCTTACAAAAAATGACCGCAAACGACGCAGTCATCCTGGCTTCAGAATTCAGCTCAGAGGATACGCGTTATATATTTCTTTGTCTGTATGTAGAAGAGATATGGGAACCAAATTTCAACGAAGCCCTCATCCTTTGGGGTTCTTATAAGGATGAAAAGAATTTCCCTAAGGACAACATGGACGCCGTAATCTTCTCCGCGCTTCAAAAAAGTGAAGTCGAACTCGGGACTGAGGAGCTTATCCGGACACAAGTCTGGGGAATAGGGAGAGGCGACTCGAAAAGAATACCCCAAGTAATGCTCGATAAGGTAGAAGCATTTATAAAAGAAGTAATAGAAGATGACAGGGCTCTCACTGCTTGATAAGCATTAAGCGCTACCGGCCCTTTGAAAAAAGGGCCGGTTTTTTTGTATCGCAACAATATCAAGGACTCTCCTTGATACTTGATATTGTTAATAAGTTATTTCTGGTGTTATAATGAGTATTATTAACTCTAACTAAAAAATATGAAAATTTTTAGAACATGGACATTTAAGTGGTGGGAAGTAAGCCTCATAAAGATCTGTCTTCTTTCACTTGGAATTATATTGGGGCTCTATCTCTACACTTATCTCATTGACCTTATGTGGCTCTGGTGGACACTTTTTATCCTGACGACCGTTTACTTTATCGTTAAAATGATCAAAGAGAATTAATATGAACAAAGGATTCGGGTTAGTAGGATTGTTAATAAGCACGGCGATTATCGCTATGGTAATCCTTAGTAGTTATTATTACTCTAGCCCCGCCAACAAAGCTATCAAAGAAAATAACGGGATTGAAGGTATTAAGAATAAGGCCGAAGACGCCAAAAATATGCTTAATGAAAGCAATAAAAATATATTAAATAACCTATATCAAAATTAGATTTTTAAGATAAATAGTGTATAATCATACATATGGCAAAAAGAATTACAGGAGTAGGGAAGAACAAAGCCTCCCGCTCAAAAAAGACCAAGAAAAGACTCGCGGTAAAAAAAGAGATGTTGGCAAAAAAAGCCGGCAAAAAGCGTAAGTAAAAGAAAACTGCTCAAGCTTGAGCAGTTTTCTTTTTATCCTTCTTTTATCCATTTTTTTAAATATAATTATAAGTTATAATAATATTGATGAAGATTATTATAACCAGATACTTAATTGATAAAATGCCGTTTAATTACAAATTATTTAGAAAAGAACGAAGTTCCGGCTTTACTCTCCTTGAACTTCTTGTTGTCATAGCAATCATCGGACTCTTTTCCTCCATCGTTATGGTTAGTTTGGGTAGTGTGAGAAAAGACGGGAGGAATACTTATAGAAATCAAAGTATGGAGGAGTATATAAAAGCAGCCAACTTATATTATGCCACTTATGGAGAATATCCTATCACTTCGTCTGATCCATTATATTGTTTAGCAAAAGATACGCCGACTTGTCATTATTTTGGGATAAATATATCAACTGACAATACACTTAATAATGCATTTTCTGAATATATAAAAGTCAGCGGTCCATTCCCCTTAATAGACAATGGTCCCTTTACAGATGTTGAAGGTCCATTTTATCAATGCGATTTCGTTAATGGTTTATGTACGAGTGCGTTGTTTATATGGATGGTTGAAGGAGATAACCCCTGTGGTAATGGTCAAGGTAGTTATAATCCTTCTTTTCACCTAACTGTTTGCTCATATACTCTAAAATAAACATCTTAATATACAGTAACATTATCCACTCACCCTCACATCATTTTTAAGCTTTATATTACTACTTATTTATAGGGTTTTTATGTCCTCAAGTTGGTCAAACAAAGCACTTTTTACCAGAAAGTAACCTATTCACAGAAAACTCCTTGACTTTTTAATCGTATTATGCTTCAATGGATATATCAAATCGGGTCTGTAAGAAAAACGAAGTCGGGTTTTTATCATACAGTATTTTAGGTTTGAACATTAT
>PFDM01000050.1:0-752 GCA_002772825.1 Parcubacteria group bacterium CG10_big_fil_rev_8_21_14_0_10_38_31
TTCTTTATCCTTGGATAGATCAATCTGTAAATGACAAAGAGAAGAAAGAAATTTTTGAAAGGATAAAAGAGATGACTCCTCCTAACGTTTGCGGTTGTTCTCACTAGTGGTTTAGACTTTTGGTTATGCACATAATTATGTTTCCATTTATGCTTAAAAAGATTATTATAAAAATATAATGAAAAAAGTTATAGTTTTTACTTTCTTATCATTCCTGATCCCTTTTGGAATCTTTATCTATTTACTTAAGAAAGTGGCAACTCCGGAATTGTTTATTCATAGCCACCTAATACATGGCGTGGTAATGGTCGCCATATGCCTCGTCTCTTTTTTCGTAGCCTATCGCGCTTATCTTTCCTATTTTTATTCCAAGAAAGTTGAGGAGTTATTTTTGACTATCGCTTTTTATATGTTTGGGCTTATCTTTCTTATTCATGGAATTTTCGTACCGGGATTTTTATTTATCGATGAATTACTTTTTGATGTATTTGAACATACAGGGTTATTCTTAGGATCCTTTTTATTCTTAGGCCTTGGGTTGTCTTTGACTAAGAGGAAAGAATGGATTTACAATAATAGGTCAAAAATCATTACAGGTGTTGTTGCCTCAACTATAGCTTATCCTATATTCATATTAGGGACACCACCTATCGCTGAGTATATAGGATCTAAGCTTGATATAATTACCGGGCTAACATCAGTATTTTTTCTATTAAGTATTTTCGTACTACTATCAAAGTATAGAAAGCAAG
>PFDM01000050.1:770-6631 GCA_002772825.1 Parcubacteria group bacterium CG10_big_fil_rev_8_21_14_0_10_38_31
GAATTATCCCTTTCTTTTATGAAGAGTGGAATATTGTCTGGTGGTATTTCCATATCCTTACCCTAATCTCTTTCTTAGTGCTTTTAGTAGGGCTTTTGAAGGGTGATAAATATAACATAGTTAAATAGTGAACGCTGAAGAAAAACTTATCTTGAGAAAAAGATAAAAAGTCTCTCCATAATTTGTTAGACATCGGATGTCTAACAAATTTTAAATTATAAGATAGGTGTAAAGGCTATATATTATAACTCTGGTTTATCTCCATCTCTACTAAGTTTCTTGGTTTACCATACTTGAGACTGGAGAGTTCTTTTATTTTTTCCGACACAGTATAGTCACCGTCTTTGAAGGCAAAGGTCTTTAAGTTGAAGGGCTTGGCCGGTTGGCCATTTACCAAGAGTTTCACATACGCGTTGTAGTTGTCCACATTTATAAGGTCGCGTGGAGAGAAAGTCGGTTCAAATTGTGTCTTCATAAACTCTGCATCTTCAGCGCCGATACGGAAGGAGGCTATGGACCCGACGTTTCCGAAAATTGCTTTCCTTATATTCTCCTCAATCTGCCCGATGAACTGGTTAGCAATGATGAGGTCCAAGTGATACTTTCTCGCCTCCGAGAGTATTGTGGAGATGGAATCAGTGGTGACATTTTGGAATTCGTCTATGTATAAATAGAAGTCTTTGCGTTCTTTCTCTGGCATGTTTACACGTGCCAGAGACGCCATCAAGATTTTGCCGACGATAATGAGCCCTAAAAGGTTTGAGTTTAAGTCGCCGAGGCGTCCTTTGGACAGGTTGATCAAAAGGATTTTCTGGTCGTCCATTATCCTTCGGAAGTTGAAAGAAGAATTTTTCTGGACTAATATCGGTCGCATGACATCGTTTGATATAAAGGTATCAAACTTACTGGTGATGTAAGGGACGATGTTTGAAAGAGAGGCTTCTCCGCCGGCTTTTTCTGCCACGTCGCGCCAGAATGATTTCACTACTGGATTAAGGCAGGTGGCAATCTTTTTATCACGAAATTCTTTGTCCGATAAAACTCTGGATATATCAATAAGAGTTGCGGTTGACTTCGGGTCATCTATGGCAAGCATCGTCGCGTTTCTAAAGTATTGTTCAAACATTGGCCCGCCGGCAACTTTCATATCAAAGAGTTTGTTAAATATCCCTAAAAGCTCATTTACGACGAAAGTCTTTTGGTCCGGATATAAGGGGTCATACTCAAGCATATTAAGCCCTATCGGCATTTCCGTATTTGCCGGGTCAAAATAAATGACATCTTCTATTCTTTCTTTTGGGATAATACTCAAGATGTCTTCTATGTCTGAGCCGTGCGGGTCTATATAGCAGACACCTCTGCCTTCTTTAATATCTTGAGCAATCATATTTTTCATCATACCGGTCTTTCCTGTACCGGTCTGACCGATAATGTATAAGTGTCTTCGCCTGTCATCATCTCCCATATGGACAAGCCCCTTGTCTCCGTGAAAGTCATTTTCTCCCATAATAACTCCGTTTTCCGGCATATTTTGAGGCGCTGGCGCTTCATTTAGCCGAGCTTGCTTTAAGTGGGGAGAAGAGGTAACTCCGACAGGGAAATGAAAAATGCTCGTCAGTTCAGCGGTATTTAAAGGGATAACCCTTTTCTTATTAAAAAGACGAAATGAGAATTCTAGAAATAGTTTTTTTAGAGCTTTTCCTTTTAATCTTTTGAATCTCAGGCTATTCCCATGAGGTTCGCTAAACTGGAGAAAAGCGCTTTCCACTTCGCTTAAGATTGATTCGGCGTGGCCTTTCTCATGAGAGGAGGCGATAAGGCGTATGTTCGCCGAGAATATATGATGAGCTACTTTCTCTTCAAGAAGTTTTACCGCTTCTTCGTCAGCGGGATCTTTGTTTATATTTTCATCTTTTTTCTTCGGAGTATTCCCCAATATTGTCTCATCAATGAGACTGAAGAAGGCGTCAAACCACCCCTCTTCAGATATGGCTTTACCTAGTGTTTCACCTTTTCTAACTTTACCGAGGGTTGATTTGGCTTTTTTAAGAAGGGAAGTGTTTGGAGTAGGAGAGATTATTAGTTGGAGAGCGGCACCTTCGCCTTCTTTCTTTAATTTAGAAAAGCTGTTGATGATGGTCAGGAGTGGGTCGGCACTGAATTTGTCATAAGTTTTTATCGGAAGGATGCTGTGAGTTTGAAGAGAACCTACCGCGCCGGCATTTTCTCCTTCGTATTTAAATATGTTGTAATCATCTTTAACTTCTTTTACTTTGGCGCTTGGGAAGAGGGCATGGAGGTGCTTTTCAAAAATTTGTATTTTAGACTTTGGAATAGAGGAGAAGAAGGAAACTTCTGTACCTTTAGCCGGCAGTCCGATCTCTAAGACAAAATATGGATTGTCATCAAGCCATGATCCTTTCATATCTTTTATCGCCACCATGCCGGAGTAAAATTCTTCCATAACAGAGATGATGTCTTTAAATGTTTTTGTCTGATTTTTTTCCTCTTCTTGTTGTGGAAGTGTGATCTCTACAAGCGTCATGTTAAGAGACCACATTAGACGATGTTTTAACTTTGACCTGTGAAAAATAGACGAGATTAACCAAAAGATTAATAATCCCAAAAGTAATCCAGTTATTAAAATAATAATAAAAAGAGGATTGTAGAGAAGGGGTGATAAATTGAAAGGTAAAATTTCTATCATCAATGATTAGTTAGTGCTTGTTGACACTTTGCGAGCAAGAGCCCTTTCAAAGTCGTCTAATAAGTGAGCATTGCCTGTCTTTGACACGAGGTTAACCACATTGATAACCCCCTTGTCTTCAGCGAGGTCTAATAACTCCGCTATTTGCTGGTCGTGTTCTTCAGGGGAAAGGTCAAAGATAGCCGTATGATGACCTTTTAATTCTTCAGCGCTTGGAGTGTATCTATATTTTTCGTGAAGTGTTTCTTCAGGGGCTTTTTTTGAATGTTCTTTGACTGCTTCTACGGCAATCTCCATTACTTCCCTGTTTTCTTCCAGAGAGCTTGTTTTCAGTTCTTCAATTCGTCTTTTTAACGACTCTATCTCCTCACCGGGCGACTTAAATTGATTTGATTGTTCTGGTGTATTTAACATTGATTAAATTATAGCATCTTTAAGTAGTAAAATGAAAGGGTTTTTCCACTAATCTTTTTGTAATTATAGACAAGTTTATTTATTTGTTTTTTAAGTTGTTTTTTGTCGGTTCTCCACTTCCTTTAGCATGCAATGTTTTGCTATAATGCCAATACAAATTATAAATATTAATTTTTCCCTTGTTCTGTTTTCTAAATTGAATTTAGAAACAAAATTAAAGAGAAAATACTAAAAAAAAGATATGGTTAAAGGAGTTGAGGCCACAAAAAATGTTTCCAAGCTCATAAAGAGTACAAAGAAGCGCGATGGGAAGATTGCCCCTTTTGATATCAATAGGATTTCAAGCGCTGTGGGTAAAGCGATGAAGTCTACCGGCGAGGGTGGGGAGTTTGATGCTCATAGAATTGCGGAAAAGGTGGTTCTTTACCTATATAAGACCAATATTAAGAATAAATATTTTATCCCGACAGTTGAAGAGATACAAGATACGGTGGAAAGGGAGCTTATCTGGGAAGATTTTGCCGATACGGCCAAGGCCTATATCATCTATCGCGACAGAAGAGCGCAAGTGCGCGATAAAGAGTCGCAAGTGCCGGAGCATGTAAAGAAACTTACGGAAGAAAGCAGTAAATATTTTAAAAACCAGTTAGCGGAATTTATTTTCTACAGGACTTACGCCAGGTGGGTTGAAAGTGATGGACGAAGAGAAACATGGATAGAGACCGTTGAGCGCTATATTGATTTTATGAAAGAGAATTTGAAAGGCAAGCTTAGTGATGTTGAATATAAAGAAGTGCGAGAGTTTGTCTTAAGGCAAGATGCGATGCCTTCCATGAGATTGTTTCAATTTGCCGGCAAGCCGGCACGCGAGACAAATGTCTGCGCTTATAACTGTTCATTTACCGCTCCTTCCAAACTGCAAGACTTTGGTGAGATTATGTATATATTAATGTGCGGGACGGGTCTCGGCTTCTCGGTGGAGAGTAAGAATGTTCAAGCGCTTCCACAGATAAAAGAGCAAGACGGAAAGAAACTCCCGACGTATGTGATAGATGACAGTAAAGAAGGTTGGGCCGACGCTTTAGTGTATGGTATGAAGACTTGGTTTGACGGGAAAGATGTTTCTTTTGATTATTCTAAGTTGCGACCGGCTGGGGCGAGACTTAAGACTTTCGGCGGGCGTTCATCCGGTCCGGATCCTCTAAGGCAGGTGATAGAATTTACTCGTGAGAAGATACTGAAGAGACAAGGAAGAAGACTATCAAACATAGATGTGCATGATATTGTCTGCAAGATTGGCGAGGTGGTAGTTTCAGGTGGGGTAAGAAGAAGTGCTTTGATTTCTCTTTCCGATCTTGATGATGTGGAGATGCGCGATGCAAAGAAAGGTCAATTTTATATCAATGAACCGCAGAGAATGCTAGCGAACAATTCAGCTGTTTATTTGGAGAAACCAAGTAATGAAGAATTTATGGATGAATGGGTGGCTCTGATGAAGAGCCGTTCGGGTGAGAGAGGAATATTCAACAGGGGCGGACTGCTAAAGACGATGCCGGAGAGGCGTGTTAAGGTCTTAGGTGGGCACATTAACGATTTAGGGGTTAATCCTTGCGGTGAGATAATCCTTCAACCAAGGCAATTTTGTAATCTTTCTGAGATAGTAGCTCGTGCCGAAGATGATGAGGAGAGCCTTCTAAAGAAGATGAAGATAGCGGTTATTTTAGGGACTTATCAGTCCACTCTCACAAACTTTAAGTATCTTTCTAAAGAATGGAAGGAGAATTGCGAAAAAGAACGCTTGTTAGGTATCTCTATTACAGGTCAATGGGATTGCCCGGCTGTCCGCAATGGTAAAGTCCTTAAAAAGCTTAAAGAGGAGGCTGTTCGTCTAAATAAAATATATGCCAAGAAGTTCGGTGTGAATCAATCTACGTCTATCACTTGCGTTAAGCCTTCAGGGACTCTTTCTCAGTTAGTGGATTCTTCTTCGGGTATGCATCCAAGACACGCCAAGTATTATATAAGACGAGTAAGAATCTCATCCACAGACCCTTTGTTTAAGATGATGAAAGATCAGAAGTTCCCATTTAAGCCGGAGGTGGGGCAGACTATGGACGAAGCTCATACTTTCGTCTTGGAGTTTCCTGTGAAGGCGCCATCCGGGTCTATCTTTAAAGATGATATGAACGCCCTAGAACAATTAGAGCATTGGAAGATGGTGAAAGAGCATTATACTGAGCACAATCCTTCCGTGACTATCTCAGTGGGGGAGAACGAATGGCTCGCCGTCTCAAACTGGCTTTATGAAAATTGGGACTTAGTTGGAGGGCTATCATTCTTACCAAGAGAAGACCATGTGTATCTTCTTGCTCCATATGAAGCTATTGATAAAGAGAGATATGGAGAGATGGTGGGGAAACTCGGAAAGATTGATTTTTCTAGGATTGTTCTGCATGAGGCGCAGGATAATACGGAAGTGAAGAAGGAGCTTGCCTGTTCCGCCGGCACTTGCGAAGTATAGAATGTCCGTATTGTTAACTTATTATTTATTCCTTCAAAACGCCAAACTCACAACATTTACATCTATTCTCATCTTAGGTAAATGTAATAACACCTTATTTTTTTATAAGTTCTCAGTTTGAATAAATAATACTCATTTTACTTCATTAAAATTTCTCCTTGAGACAATCCGCAAAGGTTAAACCTTTGCGGAAATTAAATCCTATCAGATTTGAATAAT
>PFDM01000029.1 GCA_002772825.1 Parcubacteria group bacterium CG10_big_fil_rev_8_21_14_0_10_38_31
TGGTGCTTTTGGTGGTAGCTCAGACGGCAGTTCATACCATACAAGACGAGGCATGGAGAAGTTCCTCTTTACCACGACAATCATATTAGGTATACTATTTGTATTATCAACTTTCTTCGCGCTCATTATTTAATCTTAATTTATATAACATAATAGCAGAAAACAAACTCTCTATACTCTAAATTCTTTATGCAACCAGAAAAAAGACCCTCTTTTTTAAGTCACTTTAGGCTACCATCTTACCTTGAAATAAATATAGCCGTAAAAACTTTCTCCAAGAAAGAAAAAATTGCATTTCTTATTTTTTTCACTGTTTTTATAATAAGCGCTTTGGGCACAATTATAACTCTCAATAATTTTATCTCCGTAGAAGTCCCCAAATCCGCAGGAACACTTAGTATGGGAATAACTGGTACGCCACGCTTCATAAATCCAATACTTGAGACTTCCGATGCCGATCGAGATGTGACAGCTCTTGTATATTCAGGACTCATGAGGACTAACAATGACGGCGGATTGAGTCTAGATCTTGCAGAGAGTTACACCGAGAGTGAAGATGGCTTATCTTATACATTCACATTGAAAAAAGACGCTCGTTTCCACGACGGCAAATCTGTTACAAGTGATGATATTGTATTTACCATAAACCAGATAAAGGACCCTTCATTAAAAAGCCCTAAAAGAGCAAGCTGGGAAGGAGTTGAGGTTGAAAAGACAGATGACAGGACATTTAGATTCATACTTGGTCAGGTCTACTCACCATTTCTTGAGAACACCACTATTGGTATAATTCCTCATCATATATGGAAAGAAGCTTCATCCGGTTTAATGAGTTTTTCTGAATTTAATATCAACCCAATAGGGTCAGGTCCATACAAGCTAAAAAAAATAAGTAAAAACCCTGCCGGTGTTGTCGTCTCTTATACATTGATCGCCAACGAGGATTTCGCACTAGGGAAACCATTTATAAAAAAATTAATATTAAAATTCTATCCAAATGAAGAGAAACTTATAAACGCATTCCAAAACAATGAAATATCCAGCATTGGCGGTATCTCTTCGGAGAATGTATCTAAAATAAAAAAAGATGATTTCAATTTAAATATATTAAATCTTCCAAGAGTCTTCGGGGTATTTTTTAACCAAAACAACGCGCCAATATTTGCAAAAAAAGAAGTAAGAGAAGCTTTAAGCGAAGCAACAGACAAGAAAAACATAATAGAAAATGTGCTTATGGGGTTTGGGGTAGAGATTGACTCACCCATACCACCGGGAACATTTGGGTCACATACGGCGACATCTTCATCTTCTGAGGTAGAAGAAAGTCGAGAAGATAAAATAAAAAAAGCGAGAGGAATACTTGAACAAGCTGGTTGGAAATTTAATGAGGAAGAAAAAATATATGAGAAGAAATCCGGCAAAGAACTCCTACGACTGGAATTTTCCATATCCACATCAAATGCTCCAGAGTTGAAAGAGACAGGCGAGCTTATAAAATCAATGTGGGAAGAACTAGGCGCAAAAGTAGATTTAAAAATTTTTGAAATAAGCGACTTAAACCAAAATGTGATAAGACCAAGAAAATATGATGCGCTTATCTTCGGAGAAATACTGAGCCACGACCCTGATCCATTCGCCTTCTGGCATTCATCCCAAAGAAATGACCCCGGACTTAACATAGCACTTTATGCAAATATAACGGTCGATAAGTTACTCGAAGAAGCAAGAAGGACGAAGGATAGATCAGAAAGAATGGATAAGTATTTAGCATTTCAAAAAGAAGTAATGAAAGATTCACCGGCAGTCTTCTTATACTCCCCTTCATATATACACATAACACCAAAATCACTCAAAGGATTTGATACAAAAAATATCACCCTGCCGTCAGAAAGATTTAATGATATAAACAAATGGTACCTAAAAACTAAAAAAATATGGAAAATATTTTCCAATTAAACTACATAAAAAATTATGATTAAAAAAGAGACAACAGAAAAAAAAGAATTTAAACCAAAAAGAAGGTCTTCATCAGGAGCAAAAAAAGACTATAAATCAAGACCATGGAACAAGACACAGTATCGCCCTGCCACCACCCCCATAGTGCAAAAGACATTTTCAGTAAAAAATGAAAGTGAGAATATCCGAGTGATACCACTTGGCGGGGTGGAAGAGATAGGCAAAAATATGACTGCGATAGAATATAAGAATGATATCGTGGTAATAGACGCTGGTGTTCAGTTTCCAGAGGAGGACCATCCAGGAGTGGATTATCTCATACCAAATACCAAATATTTAGAGGAAAGAAAAGAAAGAATACGCGGTATCATAATAAGCCATGGGCACTTAGACCATGTCGGGGGTTTACCTTACCTGTCAGAGAGAATCGGAAATCCGATAATCTACACATCTAAATTATCTAAGATGATGATTCTTAAAAGATACGAAGAATTTCCTCATATTACAAAACCGGAAATAAGAGAAGTATCTTCAAAAGACAAGGTAAAACTTGGAAAAGAATTCATAGCCAAATTCTTCGACATAGAACACACCATACCTGACGCTATAGGTATAATAATAGAGACCGATCTTGGTAATATAATATACCCGGGAGACTTCAAGATAGAACACGACGGCAAAGGAACTGTAGCAAAAAAAGAAATAGAAAAATTCGAGAAAATTGGAAAAGAAAATAATCTACTCCTTCTCATGGAATCAACTAATGTTGAGACCCCTGGATTCTCACTACCGGAAAAACAAGTCCATAAAAATTTAGAAAAATTATTCAGCGAATCCAAAGGAAGGATTATCACTGCTGTATTTTCTTCACTACTTGAAAGAGTGGCTGAGATGGTAAAAATTGCAGAAAAATTAGATAGAAAAGTTGTGATAGATGGTCGCAGTTTGAAGACAAACCTAGAGATGGTGCAAGAATTAGGATATGTAAAGATAAAGAAAGGGTTGATAATCCAATCAAGCGAAATAGACAATTATCCACCGGAAAAAATATTGGCAATCTGCACTGGCTCGCAAGGGGAAGAGAACGCCGCACTTGTGCGAATCTCAAATAAAAGACATCAAAACATACGTATAAGAAAAGGCGATACAATATTCTTATCATCGTCCATAGTCCCAGGAAACGAGAGAAGTGTCCAAAACCTTAAAGATAATCTATCAAGGCAAGGAGCGAAGATTATCCATTACAAAATGGCGGACATACACTCTAGTGGCCATGCATACGCCGGTGAATTGGAACTGGTACACAAAATGATAAAACCAAAATTCTTTATGCCTCTACATGGCAGTTATTTTATGCTCTCCACTCATGCAGAGTTGGCAAAATCCACAGGCATGCCGGCTGAAAACATAGTTATCCCGTCTCATAACGGTTCTATCATAGAGGTTTCAAAAGATAAGATAGAAGAGATAAAAGAATTCGCTCCTTCTACTTTAGTTATGGTTGATGGACTAGGCGTCGGCGATGTAAAAGAAGTAGTCCTCCGAGACAGACAAGCCTTAGCTCAAGATGGCATATTCGTGATAATAGCTGTCATAGATTCAACTACAGGCAAAGTAAAGAATTCTCCGGATATTATTTCACGTGGTTTTGTATATCTTCGCGAATCACAAGAATTACTGCGTTCCACCAGATTCATCATAAGAAAGACGATTGAAGATGCCACTCTTGAAATGCACCCTGTGAATATAGATTATGTTAAAAATAATTTACGAGAAAAAGTAGCTGATTTCTTGTTTAAAAAGACTAAACGCCGACCGATGGTGTTGCCCGTGATCTTAGAGGTGTAAAATATAAAATATGGCTAAGAAAAGAATGCTCCACATCTTATACTCTACCGGCTTCCTCTTTGCCATTCATTCCGCCTTCATCGCTTATATAGATTCTTCTTTTCTTGCCAGTTTTGTCGGAGAGAAATATGTTGGTCTTATCTTTACGATAAGCGCTATTTTATCTATCCTTGCTTTAAGCAAAGCTTCTCTGTTTCTAAGTAGACTCGGTAACTATAGAACTACAATCTTCCTACTTATACTCGAGGCACTTCTTCTGGCGGGGCTTGCTTCAATAAAGATACCTTTGGTAACAATCCCATTATTTATCATCCATTACGCCATACTCACTGTTCTTATCTTGAACTTTGATATATTCATTGAGCACTTCTCAGATAACGGAAATACCGGATCTATCAGAGGAACTTTCTTAACAGTGATAAATCTATCTTGGGTTATAGCCCCTTTTATTGCCGGATCCATATTGACCAACTCTGATTTTTGGAAAATATATTTACTGTCAGCTTCTGCCATGATACCGGTTTTTGCCATCATTTTCTTAAAATTCAAAGATGTCCCGGATAATCACTATAACCACCCGCCCTTCTGGGAAACTATAAAAAAAGTATATAGGAACAAAAGTATATATAAGATATTCTCAGCATCATTTCTTTTGTATTTTTTCTTTAGCTGGATGATAATATACACCCCTATATACTTAAGTCATCATATCGGCTTCACTTGGGATAAGATAGGTATTATATTCACAATAATGCTCTTACCGTATGTATTATTTGAACTTCCATTAGGCAAGCTTGCTGATTCAAGATTTGGAGAAAAAGAATTTCTAACAATAGGATTCATCATCATCGCCATATCAACAATGACGATGGCATTTATAACTTCATCTAATTTTCTAGTCTGGGCAGTGATACTTTTCATAACAAGGATAGGTGGAAGCTTTATAGAGATATCAAGCGAAAGTTACTTCTTCAAGCAAGTTGATGACACTGATACGAATATTATAAGCTTCTTTAGAAATACTAAGCCACTCGCTTTTGTCGTTGCCCCACTTATAGCAACAATTATATTAAGGATTTTCCCCTATCAATATCTCTTCCTGGCTCTTGGAGTAATAATGCTTTTCGGATTGAGGTATTCTATGACTTTGCGTGATACAAGATAAAGAGTTATTATTTATAACATAGATGACTTCACAAAAAACAATTTTTTCAGCCATTCAACCAAGTGGCAACCTTCATATAGGTAACTACTTGGGTGCCATAAAACAATGGGTCAAACTCCAAAATTTAGGAGAGTATAACAATATATTCTGCATCGTTGACGAACACGCTATTACCGTCCCTCAAAACCCCGAAATATTGAGAAAAAAGATAATGGAAGTAACTCTTATATACTTGGCCTCCGGCATAGACCCGGAGAAATCTCTCGTATTCATCCAGTCACATATTCCGGAGCACGCTGAACTCGCCTGGATTCTAAACACTATCACTCCACTGGGTGAGCTCCAGAGGATGACTCAATTTAAAGACAAGACAAAAGAGAAAGGCCTCCTTGCTGGACTCTTAAATTACCCCGTGCTTATGGCGGGAGATATTCTTCTCTACGACACAGAGGTTGTTCCTGTGGGCGAAGACCAAGTCCAGCATGTAGAATTCGCAAGAATGATTGCTAAGAAATTCAACAATCAATACGGAGAAACTTTCAAAATCCCGGAAGCATCAATAACAAAAGAAGGAAAAAGGATAATGGGATTAGACGACCCCAGGAAGAAGATGTCCAAGTCCGCCACCTCGCCAAAGAACTATATCGCCATCTTAGACGAACCAAGTGTCATAAGAAAGAAGATCTCCTCTGCTGTGACAGATTCCGGAAGCGAAGTGAAATTTGATGAGAAAAATAAACCAGCAATTTCAAACCTGTTAAATATCTACTCTCTATTTTCAGGTAACAGTATAAAAGATTTGGAGAAAGAATATAAAGGTAAAGAATATTCCGTTTTTAAAAAAGACTTGGCCGAAGTTATTATAAAAGAGCTTTCTCCTATCCAGAAAAAATATAAGGAGTTGGAAAATAATCCTTCTTACGTTAATAAAATACTCAAAGACGGGGAAAAAAGAGCAAAAGAGATTGCCTCTAAGAAACTCAATCAAGTAAAACACAATATAGGTTTTATCTAA
>PFDM01000033.1:0-1007 GCA_002772825.1 Parcubacteria group bacterium CG10_big_fil_rev_8_21_14_0_10_38_31
CCCAAGAAAGTGTAGTATCTACTCTGCAACCTGATGGATTAGCACAGGGTCCTTTTAGCTTATTAAGCCAATCTACTCCCTGAAGATAATTATCATCTCTCCAATTCTTGATATATTCCATAGCGTCTTGAGCCAAGAAAGACGCTATCACATTATTCTTGACCAAGGTGGATGTCCTGACACTATAAGTTGCCAAAGAGATCGGACCCAGAATAGCAAAAGTGATGATAGACAAGGCAACCATTGTTTCAATGAGAGTAAAACCTTGCCTACCGATAGGTATGGACTGTCTACCAGTAGGTATGGCTTTTTTATTTTTTGATTTAATATTCATAATTCTAAATTATAATTAAGAGTCAGGTACAAGTTGTGACACGGAGGTCTGCAGGTTAATCTTTGTAGACTCTTTATTTTTCATACCGGCAGAAGCAGAAAGGTTGATCCTCACTTTTGGCTGAAGACTATCACCCGGCAACTCACCGACAAGAGCAAAAGCAAGCTCACTAATAGTAACTTTAGGATCCGTCAATGGAAACTTATCGCTGTCGGCTAATCTTACCAGCTGACCACTCTCCAAAGAGTAAGTCACATTTTCTGATTTTGCATTTGTAAAACTAAAGTCCGTTCCATCAAAGTTATAACTACGTCCTGTCCGTATCTCACGAGACATAGCATCTAAAGCGAAGTTCAGATTGTCAGAGACGGTGCGGAAAGATTCTATCTTCTTCTGTGCGTTATTTATGTTTAAGATAGATTGCATTGCCATCGTCATGACGACAGTAAATACGGCTATCGCTACTATCATCTCAAGAAGGGTAAAACCGTTTTTTTTATTTTTTGATTTAATATTCATATCTTATTATTCAGCTTCAACACTAACCTGTCCACTTTTCCATATGATGATCTTTACTCCATTTGCGGTTTCTCCCGCTGACCTAAAGAGTATCACCGCATCAGAAATGAAAGCTTTGGCTGGGTAACTTTCTATATCAGCATATATTTTAGAA
>PFDM01000033.1:1016-6520 GCA_002772825.1 Parcubacteria group bacterium CG10_big_fil_rev_8_21_14_0_10_38_31
CTACCTCTTCGCCTGTGTTATAGACGCCATTATCATTATCATCTGAAAAGATGCTAATCTGCCCAGGATAATCTATATCAAAATGCACGCCATAGGCAAAATTGCCACCAGTAATACTTTTGTTGCCTATCCCATAAGCTTGCGCCTCTCTGACTATTGAGACTATCTCCTGAGTGACACCCTCAAGCTTTATCCTTTTATTGAAAGTGGAATAATTAGCCAAGATCACAGTCGTCACCATTACCATTATCCCGATAGAGACTATAAGCTCAATGAGAGTGAAGCCATGCTTGTCGGCAGATAAACCTTGCCTACCGGCAGACAAGCCACTATTTGCTTTAGCAAAGTTAAACCTTTTTTTTAATTTTAATAAATTAAGAAGATAGGAAATCATATCTATTACTTAATTTTACCTTAAAAAGAATATAAACTCCAATAATCTCTCACCCAGCAGAAAACCTATAAATGTCCCCAATATAAGAAAGGGGCCGAAGGCTATCTTGCTCTTCAGTCCAAGTTTCTTACTAAAAATAAAGACGAGTCCTACAATAGCCCCTATCCAAAAAGATAGTATAATTGACGCGAGCCCCACCCAAAGACCTAACAGCCACCCTATGCCGATAGCGAGCTTGGCGTCGCCAAAGCCCATCCATTTACCGCCTGAGAAAAACCAAAATGAAGCAAAAAATAAGAAAAAGATGATCCCCGCCAAAAAATCCCATAGGTGAGACCTATGTAATACATAGGTCTCACCTATGGGAAGAAATGATAGAAAGGATAAGGTGATAAAAGCATATACCAGCCCGTCAGGTATGATCTGATGATAAAAGTCATAAACAGCAATCACTATTAACAAACTAAAGATTGTCCAAAAATAGATGGCGAAGAACACCAACTCCCCCTCCACTTGGAGACTAAGTCTCCAAGTGGAGGTATACCAGACGAGGACGAAAATTATTCCCGTTAAGATTTCAACTACGGGATACTGGATAGAAATTTTAGAACCACACTCCCTACACTTTCCACCTTGAAGAAGAAAACTAAATACAGGGACAAGCTCATACCAAGCGAGTGTCTTACCGCAAGAGAAACATTTTGACCTACCTTTAAATACCGACTCGCCTGTATTATAGCGAGCAATGACCACATTTAAGAAACTGCCTATAATCGTGCCAAAAATAAAAACAAAAAAATAAATCAGATTCTCCATAGAAGGTATTTTAACACAAAATCCCGCAGGGTGCGGGATTTTGTGTAGAACTAATAGAAATAATTAATTCATTATGGTTTAAGATCGTAAACTGCTGCGACAGTTCCATCAAAGTCAGTCTTTGCACTTGATGAGGATTCGTCAGGACACTGATTAGTTCCTGAAGAAGCGGTGGCATCAACGTCACTGTCTAAAACAGTATGCCCTGCATCTTCAAGGGTTGTGCCAATGTGGTAACTTGTGCATCCTGTGCCGATTGCCGCATACAGATAGCTTCCGCCCCCAACAGGGTCAGTAGGGATAGTTGCGATATATCCTGGTGTAACTAATGTTGCGACATTAATCACTGATGGATAACCACTATTACTATCGAAATATAGTTCCAAAGCTAATTGTAATTGCTTCATATCAGAAATTCTTTTAGCGTCACGAGACTTTGTTCTTGCGCTATTGAGTGAAGCGAGCACCACAGATGAAAGAATACCGATGATCGCGATAACGACCAAAAGCTCAATCAACGTAAAACCTTTTTTATTATTTTTTAACATATTATTTTTTATTATTTATTAATTTTTTAATTCACTCCGTTAGAAATTTCAGTAATTGATATTTAGGAAAATAATTTAAATATCTGCTGGGATTTCTAATGGCGCTTATCGACCGGTTAAATTATTATTTATATAAAGTATTATAATATATAAAGCTTATAAATACGCGAAAACGGTGTGGATAACTAAAATCCCCTTATATACCTGAAGAAATGTTGTAAATAGGGCCTATAACGGCAATCAGCAAAAATCCGACAAAAATAGCCAAGACGATAATCATCACCGGCTCAATAAGACCGATAAGATTCTCAATAGTATTATCAACTTCTCTTTTATAAAACTTAGCCATAGTTTGCAATATAAAATCAAGTCTTCCGCCCTCCTCCCCCACACGTAACATCTGAGGCACAAGAGCCGGTATCTCCTCATATTGCCTCAATGACTCAGACAAAGAGCTTCCACCCTTTATAGACTCGGCCACATCTAGCAGTATAGAATTATAAACTTTATTCCCTACCACATCAGCCGTTATCTCCACCGCTTTTATCATCGGCACACCCCCTGAAAGAAGCGTCTGCAGGTTGTCAGTCAAACGCGCGACATAAATCTTCTTGTTAATCAAACCCAAAAGAGGTAAGGTGATCATCATTTTAGCGATAAAATATTGACCCTCCTCCGTCCTAAGATAACGCCAAGCTATAATAGATCCTATTATAGTCAGAATAAACATATAGAGAATATATTCTTGGAAAAAATTACCTATACCCATAATAATCCTCGTATAAAGAGGGGCTTCTTTACCAACCTCATCCAGAAGAACTCCTATTTTAGGTATGACAACCGTAAACATAAGAATCATAACTGCAAAAAAAGCAAAGACGACAAAGGCCGGATAGAAAAGCGCCCTTTTGGCCTTTGAAGCGAGCTCGTAAGAACGTTCCAGATAATCAGCCAAGTAGAGGAAAATTTCATCCAGTTTACCCGACTCCTCACCAGACTTGACCATATTCACAAAAAATTTTGAAAAAACTTTCGGATGTTTGGAGAGGGCTGATGACATAGGCGCGCCACCTTGAATATCAGCAACAATCTCCTCAAGTTTTCCTCTTAACAAAGGGCTTGATGTTTCACTCGCTAACAAACGGAAAGAATCAAGAATCGGAACCTTAGCCTCAAAAAGAGTGGAAATCTGCCTTGAAAAAACAACGACGTCTTTCGTCTTAACCCTTTCAAAGATGTTTATATTACGATTAAAAAGAGGTATCGCTTCCTTTTCCGGCTTAATAGAGAGGATAATAAGACCTCTTCTCTGTAGAGAATTAATAGCGATCTCAATAGACGGAGCATCTACACTCCCTGAACTCTTTTTTCCTTCCTTATTAGTAGTCTCATAAACGTAAAGCATATCAATATAATTACAATTACATCAGACCCTCAAGTCCGTTTGGATTCAATGAATAAGCGTAAGCACTCTCTGTGGTTATCTCACCTTGCCTTAAGAGAGATGCGAGAGACCTGTTTAAACTCATCATCCCCTCTTCAAAACCGGTTTCTATCACCATGTCAATCTCATGTGTCCTATTCTCACGGATCAGGTTCCTGACGGCATTGTTTGATATCAAAAGCTCATAAGCCGGTATAAGCCCCCCCGAAACTCTGGGGATAAGTCTCTGAGAAAATATACCCAAGAGTGCCCCTGAAAGCTGTAGAGATATCTGCCCTTGCTGGTCAGATGGGAATGAATCTATAATACGATCGATTGTCTGAGAGGCATTATTAGTATGAAGAGACGAAAGGATAAGGTGTCCGGTCTCAGCAGCAGTCACGGCCGTACTTATAGTCTCACGGTCTCTCATCTCGCCGATCATACCTACATTAATATCTTGGCGAAACATAGAACGTAACGCTGTCTTGAAGTCATGGGTGTCGCTTCTTACCTCCCTCTGGTCTATGATGGACTTGTCTTGAGTAAAAATATATTCTATAGGATCCTCAACTGTGATAATATGCTCTGCCCTTTCATGATTTATACGGTCAATCATTGCAGCAAGGGTAGTAGACTTACCATGACCAACAGGACCAACAACAAGGAAGAACCCTTGCTCTTTTCTTGTAAAATCATTTAATTCATCAGGAAGGCCGAGCTCAGCGAAGCTTTTTATATTTGCCGGTATGAGTCTTAATGCGACACCTAAGAATCCTCTCTGGAAAAAAGCATTCCCCCTGAAACGCACTTTATCCTCAAAAGAGAAAGAAAAATCAACATCTTTATCTCTCATGAGAAGCTCTTTATCTTCATCAGATATCATACTTAAGACGAGGCCTTTAGTATCCTCCGGAGTAAGAAGGGGTTTCTTTATTAACGGAACTAACGCTCCGGAGATACGAAGAGTAGGATGTCGTCCGACAGCAAGATGAAGGTCAGAAGCGCCTTCTTTAGCAACTATTAAGACTAAATCGTTTAATTCTTTTTTATAATCAATCATTTTTTATTTTTAACTTTGCTGTGCGGAGGAGTCTTTACTACCTGAAGCAAGGTTATCTTTCTTTTTTGATAATAAATCTTCCACTTTCTTGGCTATCTCACTCGGTGTGAAATATGCCTTTACCACATAATCATCAACTTTTAAATCAAGTCCTTTTTGGACATCTTCTTTCTGCCCAAGGTTCGTGAGGATAACTATCAGAGATCCGGAAAGGAGCTTCTCATCTCTTATTCTCTTCAGAAGCTCAAATCCGTCCATCTTTGGCATCACAATATCAAGAAGCATTATGTCAGGAGAAAATCCCTGCTTTATTTTGTCTAAAGCTTCCAAGCCACTCATTGCAATCTCAACCTTATATCCTTTCTCTCTAAACTTCACTGAATACACGTCTAAGATAAACTCATCATCGTCTACTATAAAAACTGAAGGTTGTTTTTCTGCCATATTAAAATTATACCTTATATATCTCTTCAAATCCAATAGTCCCGTTAAAAACTTTAAGAACGGCGTCTTCTCTCATCGTAAGCATACCGCCCTTGCGCGCTTTTACCATGATTTCATTTTCAACAGGATTATTAACAATAGCTTCTTCTATCTCTTTAGTTTTTTCAAACATTTCAAAAACAGCGGCCCTGCCCCTTGTTCCCCTTGGGCAAGAGGAAGAAGGCAACGCTTGATAAATCTTATCAGGAAACTTTATAGCACTTCTCGCTTCAGGAGAGATCCCTTCTAACTCTTTTTCTAATTTCTCTCTTAAAGAATCTGTCATTGGCATCTCTTTCTTAGACTCGGGGCAGAGTGTCTGGACAAGCCTTTGACCTATGGCAAGGACCAAGGTAGGAGCAAGAAGATAAGGATCAACCCCCATATCAACCAGACGAGGTATGACGCCTACTGCACTGTTAGTATGAAGTGTAGAAAGAACAAGGTGTCCGGTAAGCGCTGCCTGAATGGCGAGTTGGGCCGTTTCTTTATCTCTAATCTCACCAACCATTATAATGTCCGGGTCTTGTCTTAATACAGAACGAAGTCCATTAGCGAAAGTATAACCGATTTCAGGTCTGACTTGAGACTGACTTATCCCTTCCACGTTATACTCCACAGGATCTTCAAGAGAAATTATATTATTTTTTTCTCTATCCAACGACTGAAGCATTGCATACAGGGTAGTCGTTTTACCGGACCCTGTTGGACCTGTTAACAAGATCATCCCATACGGGCTTCTAATGGCCTTTTTGACAATCTCAAGGTTTCTACCCG
>PFDM01000033.1:6538-10452 GCA_002772825.1 Parcubacteria group bacterium CG10_big_fil_rev_8_21_14_0_10_38_31
AAAGCCGGAAAAGTAGACACACGAAAATCAACTTGCCTGCCCTCCATCTTCACAGAAAAACGTCCGTCTTGCGGTTTTCTCTTTTCGTCAATCTTAAGATTTGACAAAATTTTAATCCTGGCAACGATAGAGTCGTGAACATTTGCCGGTAATAAAAGACTGGTATATAAGACACCGTCCTCACGGAAACGGACTTTCAATTTATCGGCCCATGGCTCAATATGAATGTCTGAAGCGTTTCCTTCTGTGGCATGACGGAGTATAACCGCCACCATTTTTGTAATAGGGGCGTCTTCTACTAAAGCCTTTTTAGCTAATCCACCGGATTCATCGACTATATTACCCAGTAAAGGATCTATTTCAATCTCCCCGAGCACTTTTGTAACTTCACCCCTCAGTCCCTTATAGGCATCAAGCACCATCTCAAAATCAGACTGAGAGACAAGAAAGACTTTAAATGACAAATTAAGTTTAGAAACGATAAATTGCAACGCCTCCCGAGCATCAATATCTTGAGGGTCAATCATCCCCACCTCCAACACACCGTCATTCACCTCTATCGGCACCATTTTATATTGCCTAGCTGTTTCTTCTGGAATAATTTTTAATATATCAAAAGATAGTAGCGTCTTATCTACTTCCTTTACAGGAGCTCCGATATCCTGCCCCTTGGCAGATACTATATCCTCCTCACTTACACCCTTAACGACAAGAGCTTGTTCCAGACTAAGGCCACTTTTTTCCATCTCAGTATAGACACTGGAAAGGTCGTCTTGGCTTATAGTGTTATTTTTTATTAATACATCGACAAAACTCATATTTAAATAAATAGATCAAAAAAATGAATAAAAAATATTCGCAATTTATATTCCAATCTCCCTAAAAGGATTCAAGCGCCCTTTTTCTTCAAATGGAAGTTCTTGAGAAAAATCAACTAACCCTTGAAACACATCTTGCTTGAAAAAATCAATATCAAGTTTGACAGAATTGAGCACATTAAGTGTCTTTAGGATATCTTGACCAGATTGAGTGAGTCCAAGATTTTGCCCTGCCGGCAATAATTGGTTGATGTCGGAGGTGAGTAATTGAGTATCAATAGTTTTATTACCAAGACTGTAGAAATAATACAAAACACCAACAATAATTATTACAATTATAAGTATTAGAGATAATGTTTTTTTTTGATTTTTTATAACCATAATTTAAATTAATTTATTTTTTAGAATAAGTTTTTATCTTCATACTATAATTATACCAATCACCCTCTTCGGACACAAACGAAAGATTCTCCACTTCCATAATTCTTAAATTCTTCTCAATATCGCTTATAAAAGACAGCAACGGTCTATAAGCACCGCTAAAAGAAATATTTATATAAACAGCATCAAAAACATCATTCTTTACTTCTGATTTATTGTTATTTTTATCATTTACGCTTGAGACTTCTACTTGAATGTCTTTAACAGAAAAACCGTGTTTCTTTATAAGGCTTTCTATTTCTACTACAATCTTCATCTTATCAACACTGGAAGGAACAAGCCTGTCAAGTCTTATCAAGTCACTATCTGATATTTCATTATAGTCTTTTATAAGATTATCTCTGGTAGCTAAAAGTTCTTTAGAATTAGCGAGGGCTGTATTAAAATCTTTTTTCTGCAACATAAGCCCTTTTACATCTTCCCAATTATGTTTCGCTGGTCCAAGGAAAATAACTATTGCTGTCCCTAAAAAAAGTATTGAAAAAATGATTTTTATCATATTATTTATTATTTGGTGAAAGATAAGAAAAAAACGAAGGACTAAATGTTATCAAGGCTTCAAAAGAGACGACGCCACCTTCTCCTAAGGTAAGACCGGACACATCCACATCTTCAACATTAGAATCTTCTTTATAAGATTTTGCCTGATTTGCAACAGAAGTATAATTTCTAGCTATTCCACCAAGACGAACCTCTTCACTCCCCGAATAGTCAAAAGAAGTAAGCGCTACATTCTTCAGTGTATTCTTTTCCAAAAAAACAAAGAGCCCCCCCAAGTAACCGTGTTCGTTAATAAGCTTCTTACCAAGCTCAATCTTAGAAGAAACTGTGTTGAGCTCAGAAATAAAAGGATCGTCAAAAGAACTCTTAGTCCTCTCTAGTGATTGCTCTAAAGTTTTAACTTGTTTTGTAATAAGATTTTTATATAAGAAAGTTCCGCCAAAAGCTAGCAATGAAATAGCGAGCATTATTCCGGAAAAAAGAATTATCAACCCGGGTCCTTGACCTTGATAAGCTACTTTTCTATTTTCTTTTTGGGGAATAAAAGATATTTTTTCCATACTATATATATTATATTATTCTTCAAATCCACGCAAAGCAAGACCGACAGAAACACCGAAACTTGGACCGGTTTTTATAAGCGCGGGCTCTAAAAAGACAGGGAATTCAGTCCTGGCAAACGGATTAGCATTACTCGTTTCAATTCCAAAGTTATTAACAACTTCGTCTGTTAAACCCTCCAAGAGCGCTCCGCCACCTGATAATACGATGCGACTTACCACTCTTTTATATTTCTTTTGGTAATCTAATATCGCCCTATTAGCTTCAGAAAAAATATATTGGAGTATCGGCTTCATTACATCAACAAATTCTTTATGTTCCGGCTTTGATGAAAGACCTACCTCCTTCTTCATATCTTCAGCTCTATCAAATTCAATATTAAGTGAATGAGAGATAGCCAAAGTCAGATCTTGGGATCCTTTGTTTATAGTATGCACCATACGAACCATTCCATGATCCACTACGGCAATCTTTGTTGTTGAAGCACCAAAATCAACAACAAGAATAGGCGCTATTTCCCTACTCAATGAAGAATGCACTGCGCTAAAAATCTCAATCTCAAAACTCTCAAGCTCAATACCAAGCTTTGCTATCATCCTTTTATATTGATCAACGGTATCCTTATGAATGGCAACAAGTAAGACACTCATCATTTGATCCTTCTTCACATTTTCATCGTCAGATTCATTTACCTCTTCATTATTATCAGGTAAGATCTTCCAATCAAAGACCGTCTCAGAAATAGGCACGGGAATGTATCTCCTTGCTTCAAGTTTAATAACTTCTTCCATATTCTTACCTTCAACCATAGGTAAAGATATAGTTGTGACAAAACTCGCTTTAAGCGGTATTGCGACGGTTGCTCTTTTTGTTTTAACATTTGACTCTTTCAATAAGTCAGCTACTGCTTCAATCATTTTTTCTTCAGACAACATAACTGATTGGCCGACCTTTTTGTCGGCATAAGGACCGATAGATAATTCGCCGTAAGTTTGAAGTATGGCTCGCTCTTTGTCTTTCTTTATCTGGACAACTTTAAAAGAGGACGACCCAAGGTCAAGACCCAACACGCCTTGGTCTTTTCCGCCAAGCCAACCAGAAATTGATGCTAAACTATTATTTAAAGAAAATGCCATTAAGTTTTATAAATATGATTTATATTATAACATATAAATATATCTATGAAACGACTTATCCCCAACTACATACGGAAAATAGACTATCGGTCAATAATACGCCAAATGACAAAAATATTATTAGACTTCTTTTTTCCTCAAAAATGCCTTAGATGTGAAAAAGGCGGGGCACTTATCTGTAAGGAATGCTTAGATATAATGCCGGAGACAGAAAACACAGCCGAAAATATTCATAATCCATACGCAATACCGACAATAGTGGCGTCTTGTTATAAAAATGAAATAATAAAGAAAGCAATCTGGCTCTTAAAATATAAAAAAATTAAGACAATAGCAGGACCACTCTCGGAATTACTTTTCAACAGATGTATTGAAGATTTATCAGAGATAAATACTTTCTACCACATAAAAGAATGTTTAGTTATACCTATACCCGTCTCAAAAATAAAGTTAAGAG
>PFDM01000033.1:10503-12418 GCA_002772825.1 Parcubacteria group bacterium CG10_big_fil_rev_8_21_14_0_10_38_31
TTTTCATTTGAAAAAAATATTCTTAAAAAAATCAGAGAAACTTCTTCTCAAGTCTTAATGAAAGATAAGGCAAAACGGCTTAAAAATTTAAAAGGCTCTTTCAAGGCAGAACACCCTGAAAAAGTGAAAGGGAGAAATATAATCTTAATAGACGATGTCTCCACTACCGGCGCCACTATCTATGAAGCATCTTCTGTCCTCAAAAAAGCCGGTGCCAGACTAATAATCCCCATTGTCGTGGCAAGATGATAAGTCTGGAAAAAATAGGATAAATATGATACTCTTTTTTAGATAAAAGGAGTAATGACAATACGAAGCATATTGGCTAAATCCTGTTTATAGGATCGCCTAAACAAATATATTTGTATTTGTTTTAAGGAGAGGTGGCTGAGTGGCTGAAAGCACCACACTGCTAACGTGGCAGGGGCGTTAAACCCCCTCGAGGGTTCAAATCCCTCCCTCTCCGCAGACAAAGACGCAGATGCGAAGCATCGAGGATATTGGCTTGCGAGAGAAGGGAGGGATTTGAACCGAGCCGGTGCGAAGCCAGATTTTGAAGAATGAAAAATCTGAGCCGGCGAGTGGGGGTCGAGCGAGTGAGGTTTTTGTGAGTTTGAAAAACGAAACAAAAATCCACGAGAGTGACCAAATCCCTCATCCTCCGCAATTATCCGCGAAAACGCGTAGCGTTTGAGTGGTAATAATTGCGCGAGGTGAGGGGTGCGTTTTGCTTCTGTTTATTTTTCTATTGTGGTATATTTATAACATGCTAATTAAAATATTTTTATCTGTACTTATAACTATACTATCTTTTTGTGTTGTTTATATTATTATAATAGCTGGAGGAAAAATTATAATCACACTACCATTAGTTTTAGTCACTTTGTTATCTGCGGTTTTTGTTATATATAAAATTACTTCAAATAAGACCGTCTCTAATAGTGATAAAAACTTAGAAAAAAAGGTAGACACAGAAGAGGTTAAGAAAGAAAGCTTAAAGCCGTCTCTGTTAATCATGACATCGTTCATACTTTTAAGTGTTGGTTTAGGCGTCTTTGGTGCGAGTGATGTTGCCTCCTGGTTGAGTCCAATCATATTAAGTTTATCTAGCGTTTTTATGTGGAATTTTAGATTTGCAAAGATCTTAGAAACCCCAATTCTGTTTAATATAATCGTGAGTATATTTTTAGTATTCGCTTCCCTTATATTAGGAGTTTTGCTAGCTATGATGTTTTCAGGGGTGGGCTTCTATTAATTATTGATTAATATTTTTTCATCCTAAAATTCATAAAACATCCACGCTTCATATGGGGGGTACCCATTCAGTAGAATGGGTCGTGTGAGCAGGACCGAGAAATTTTTTGAAGCGACGGCGACAAAAAATGTTCTTGGTCAAACATCCCTCCCTCTCCGCCAAAATTGAAAATCGAAACCGAAAGCCGAAACGAGGTCCCGTTGAAAAAAGGTAGTTAGAGGCAAAACAAAAATATATAATGAAAAACATGGGAGAAATAATTAATTTTGATTTTAATAAAAGACAAAGTAAAGACGGAGAAAAAACTCCCGCTCAGGAGGAAGCCACCAATGTCATTGATTTTAAAGAACACTCGGAAAAAAAGAAGGAATCAATGCAGTTGAAAGAAGGACTAGAAAATATAATAAAAGAAAGCAGTAAAAATGAAGACGGGACCTACGCGATCAAATTTGATTTAAAACTAAAAAATAATAAAAGAGAAATATTAACCGATTATTTAATATCTAAAGGGATTCACTTCTACTCAGTAGATAATAAAATGGGTCCAACTGAAAGTGATGTTGGACTTGATCTGGATATAGACGAAGATGAGATTCAAAATCTCTTAGAATTCTTCAAAGAAAAAGATATAGAATACACTCATATCAAATAAATTTCTTT
>PFDM01000053.1:0-691 GCA_002772825.1 Parcubacteria group bacterium CG10_big_fil_rev_8_21_14_0_10_38_31
GAATGTCGGCCGTAACTATAACGGTCCTAAGGTAGCGTAATTCCTTGTCTGGTAAGTTCAGACGTGCACGAATGGCGTAACGACTGGGGAACTGTCTCGGAGATATGCCCGGTGAAAATGCAATGGGGGTGAAGATGCCCCCTACCTGCAGTTAGACGAAAAGACCCCGGAAGCTTTACTATATCTTGATATTGAGTTTAGATTTTGGATGCGTAGCGTAGGTGGGAGGCTTTGAAGTTGTCCTTTTGGGGACAATGGAGCCGTCAGTGAAATACCACTCTTTCTTGATCTAAATTCTAACCTGTACGGAAAAACCGTATGGAGACAGTATCTGGTGGGTAGTTTAAGTGGGGCGCTTGCCTCCTAAAGAGTAACGGAGGCGCTTATTAAGGTTAGCTAGGCGCGAATGGAAACCGTGCCGATAGTGTAATGGCAAAAGCTAGCTTGACTGCGAGCGGGACATCGCAAGCAGAGTGGAAACACGAACATAGTGAACCGACCATCCGCATTAGATGCGGTGGGAGATTAACGGATAAAAGCTACTCCGGGGATAACAGGCTAGTTCCGCCCAAGAGTTCATATCGACGGCGGAGTTCGGCACCTCGATGTCGGCTCAACTTATCCTGGGGCTGGAGAAGGTCCCAAGGGTTCGGCTGTTCGCCGATTAAAAAGTTACGCGAGCTGGGTTCAA
>PFDM01000053.1:703-1099 GCA_002772825.1 Parcubacteria group bacterium CG10_big_fil_rev_8_21_14_0_10_38_31
CCAGATGCTAAAATTTATTTTTGGCTTTTGAACGGTTTGAATCAAGTTCACGATATTGAGAAGTAGTGTTATAAGTTTTTTCGTTTATGAAAAAAGATAGAATCAATCAAATCACGGCGGCCTCTTTTTAGTAATAATTGGAGGACCAGTCAACTTATATCGGTGAAACCTATTTTAAATAAATAGGCAATACCGAGGGAAGTTTAAAAACACCCGTAGAGACTAAATGTTGACTATCCAAATTTAATAAAAATTTGGATAAAGTTATAGTCCAATGCATTTGGCAACAAATGATATCATGCGTGAGACAGGTTGGTCTCCTATCTACTGCAGGCGTTTTGATTCTTGAAGAGATTTGCTCCTAGTACGAGAGGACCGGAGTGAACTAACCTCTGG
>PFDM01000053.1:1108-1438 GCA_002772825.1 Parcubacteria group bacterium CG10_big_fil_rev_8_21_14_0_10_38_31
CAGCTGTCCTGCCAAGGGCACTGCTGGGTAGCTATGTTGGGAAAGGATAACCTCTGAAAGCATCTAAGAGGGAAGCCAACTCTAAGATTAAGAATCTTTAAGACTCCTGAAAGATGATCAGGTTGATAGGCTCTAAGTGTAAGCGCAGTAATGCGTTTAGCTGAGGAGTACTAATAGTTGTTTTCCTGCTAGGAAATTTGTAAATTTTATATATATAAAAAAGAACGTAGAATGTTGGTGGCTTAACGGAGAGGGTACACCCGATCCCATTCCGAACTCGGAAGTTAAGCTCTCAAGTGGCGATGATACTCCTTCGGGGGAAAGTAGCTA
>PFDM01000053.1:1483-7020 GCA_002772825.1 Parcubacteria group bacterium CG10_big_fil_rev_8_21_14_0_10_38_31
GCTCAAGTGGGGGTATGAATTATGGATGAGGATTATTTTATGTTAATATAATCTTATGAGTTGGGCTTCACAAAGACAATTAGTTTACCTGCTTATAGTAATTTTGTTATTTATGGCCATTGGCATAGGTGGCTTTTTGTATTTTAAACCACAAGCGACTTGTCTTGACGGTAAGAAAAATCAAAACGAAAAAAATATAGATTGCGGAGGGGTGTGTGGCGCGTGCCTGGGAGAGACTAAAGATCTTATCACTCTCTGGAGTAATGTTTTTCCTCTTGGTAATGGAGTGTATGAGGTGGCTTCACTCATAAGGAATCCTAATTTTTTTTCCGGTTTGCCTAAATTAAAATACACACTTAAGCTTTATGATGAGAATAATATGGTTATCGCCATAAGAGAAGGGGAGACTTTTATAAATCCAAATGAAGATTATTTAATTTTTGAGACAGGTGTGACGGTGGGTGAGAGAACACCAAAACGTGTCTTTATAGAATTTAATAATCTTAATTGGGTGAGGGTTGAGAAAGAGCGAGCACAGATTGTCGTTTCAGAAAAGAACTTTAGTAATATAAATTTCCCGGTTCTTGAAGCGAAAATTACCAATAAGACATTTTCACCCGTCGGTGATATTGAGGCATCAGCTATACTTTTTGATGTGGGAGACAATGCCGTGGGAGTGAGCGTTACAAGAGTGGAAACTCTATTGCAGGAATCTTCGCAAGTGATATCTTTCACTTGGCCTCATCAGTTTGATATTGAGCCGATAAGCAGTAAAATCCTAATACGAAATAATTTAACTAATGAAGGCGATATATAAAAATCACATAGATTGGATTTTATTTCTTTCTATATTGCCTATTTTGGGCGTGGGTCTTATCACTATGAAGAGTTTCGGTGGAGCTGAAAGTGATTATTTTTTCACTAGACAGATTATATGGATAATCATAAGTATCACGGTATTTTTTATTTTTAGTTTTGTAGACTGGCGCTTCTTGAGAAATGGGAAGTTGTTAATAAGTCTTTTTGCTTTTTCTTGCGTTGTTCTTGCTGTTTTATTAGTATTTGCCACTGCTGTTAAGGGTGCTTCAAGTTGGATTAACCTAGGACTCTTTTCGGTGGAGCCATCTGACCCTATGAAGTTGCTCCTTATCATGGTCTTGGCTAAATACTTTTCTCGTCGACATATTGAAATTGCAAACATTAAACACATTCTTATTTCCGGTGTTTATGCGTTCATTCCGTTTGTTCTTATTCTCTTCCAGCCGGATTTCGGTTCGGCAATTATAATCTTTTTCATTTGGTTGGGGATGATACTTGCTTCTGGTGTGTCAAAGAAGCATCTTTTTATGGTTTTTTTCACGACAACTATTGCCTTTGTCACTTTTTGGATGTTTGTCTTTGCTCCATATCAAAAAGCAAGAATAAAATCATTTATCGATCCATTGGCTGATATACAGGGGTCTGGATATAACGCCTATCAATCTATGATTGCTGTCGGGTCTGGTCAATTGTTTGGTAAAGGGATTGGTTTTGGCACACAGAGTCGCCTGTCTTTCTTGCCCGAACACCAGACGGATTTTATCTTCGCCGCTTTTGCCGAGGAATGGGGTTTTATAGGGGTGACTTTATTATTTTTATTTTTCGGGATTGTTATATGGAGAATTTTAAAGAATGCCATGTTGGGCGCGTCTAATTTTGAGAGTCTTTTTTGTATTGGTTTTGCTATCTTTTTGATGAGTCATTTTGTCGTTCATATAGGTATGAATATCGGTCTTATGCCCATAACTGGCACGACAATTCCTTTTTTAAGTTACGGGGGTTCTCACATGTTTACAGTCTTTGCCGGTCTGGGGATGCTCTCGGGTATGCGACGGTATAGTCGTATCACTCATTATGATGATACGCATAAAGAATTTCTGGGGTTATAGTTTATTTATCAACATGCTTGTGTTTAATTAATTAAACTTATGTTATTATTTTGATAGATATATTGGTCGAGGCAATTTAAGAGCCAGCATATTGCTGTGCTTGACAAAATAAACTAAAGGTGTATAATTATAAATTATAAGGTTATTAAAAAATATATGAAAAATTTTACAAAGATTTCATTGGTAGCGGTATTATTCGCTTTAATGCCCATTCTCTCAGCTTTTGCGGCAAATAATTATGTTGTAAATGGCTTATGTGTGAGTTCAAGTCCGAAATATGGCAGTCTGTTCTTTGATGTGTCGGCCGGTACGGTAAATATAAATGGCAATAATTATGCCGTTGAAGCCACAAGAGGATTGCTATTAGAGGATAATTCGGTTATGGAAATCTATGCTTATAGGAACATTGTGGCAAACAAGACTGTTGTTGGACCACTAGTCAATACCTCTAATCCTAGTTTTAAAAATAATAGCGTGTTGTTAGGTAGAATTTATACAGGATCTGAAGCATTAAAGAAGGGTAGTTCGGTTACTAAGCATGAAAGCTATACTTCTGGGTGTTCAGAGTACACCAACCTCTCTTTGGGGCAAAGCACAGGAACACTTGCCCTGAATGACAAAGTTAATACTTCCTCAAAATTAAATGTGAGAATTAATCCGTCAGCTACAGCTGAGATATTGGGAAAGGCCGATACTGGCTCTGCGGGAGTTATCATCAGTGGTCCCATTGTTTCCGGTCCTTATAGTTGGTGGAAAATACAATACCGTTCAGGTTTGGTTGGGTGGTCAGCAGGAGATTGGCTTTCAAAAGATGCCTCTGTCTCCTCTTATGTGGCAGAGACACCTGCTCCGGTAACTAATACTACTAATGTAAGTCAGGTTGGAGTTGGTGATGCTTCGTTTGAACAGATGGCGAGTGCTCTTGAGGCAGCCAAAGCTCTCTTGGAACAATTGACGAATTCCTTGAAAGCGTTGCAGAAGTAAAAAATATTTACTCTGATAATTTAAACGGCTCAACCCATCGTGGCGGGTTGAGCCGTTTAAATTTATGGAAAAAAATGATTATACAATATATACTAATCTTGTGGATAAAGAAATATCAAAACTTATAGTAGAAGAAAAAAAACGCCAAAAAAGTGTTGTTAATCTTATCGCTTCTGAGAATTATGTATCAGGGGGTGTATTAAGCGCGCTTGGTTCAGAGCTAGTCAATAAATATGCTGAAGGCTATTCGAGTAAAAGATATTATGGAGGAAATGAGGTTATTGATAAAATAGAAAATCTTTGTAAAGAGCGCGCTTTAGATCTTTTTAAATTATCTCCTAAGAGGTGGTCTGTTAATGTCCAGGCTTATTCGGGGAGTCCTGCTAACTTTGCTGTTTACTCCGCGCTGATTCCGCAAGGTGGAAAGATAATGGGGATGGAACTTTCTTCGGGTGGGCATTTGACCCACGGACACAAGGCTTCATTTACGGGTAAATTTTGGAAGCAGATTCCTTATGGTGTAGATAAGAAAACAGAGAAAATTGATTATGATGAACTTTTAAAGATAGCCAAGAAGGAGAAGCCGGATATTATCGTATGCGGTTTTACCGCTTATTCGCAGAAGATTGATTTTAAAAAATTTAGGGAAATAGCGAATTCTTGCGGGGCTTACTTGATGGTGGATATGTCACACATCGCCGGGCTGGTGGCGGGCGGTGTCCACCCTTCACCATTTAAATATGCCGATGTGGTGACAACTACTACTCATAAAACTTTGCGTGGGCCAAGGTCGGCGTTGATTTTCTCTCGAGGAGAATTAAGTGGTAAAATTGATAAAGCCATTTTTCCGGGGCTTCAAGGGGGGCCACATATGAATCAGATTGCGGCGGTGGCCGTCTCTTTGAAAGAGGCGGATTCGCCGGCTTTTAAGAAGTATACCAAACAAGTTGTGAAAAACGCCAAGACACTTGCCGACGAATTGAAGAAAAGAGGTTTTAGGATTATTTCAGGTGGCACTGATAACCATCTTTTGCTTGTTGATGTCTGGGGAGGGGGCAAGGGAATAAGTGGAGCGGAAGCTAGTGACAGACTGGAGAAAGAAGGAATTATAGTGAATAAGAATACAATCCCCTTTGACACTAGGTCGCCTTTTGACCCTTCGGGAATTCGTCTTGGGACAGCGGCAGAGACTACTCGCGGAGCAAAAGAGAAAAAGATGAAAGAGATTGCAGAAAAAATCGCACGTATCTTAAATCTTGACAAAAGACGATAAATGAAACATTCTTTCTCTAGGAAATAAAGTAGCAATTTAACATAAACTTTTGACTTAAAAAGGGAGGTGTTGTTATGGATTCTTTGATAAAGGAGAGCGATGTAGACTCTTTCGCTGTAGGTATGGCAGTGTATTATAATAGCGAGAAATACTCAGTAGTAAAAGAAGGAAAAGACTGGCTGATTATCTCTCGTGACAATAACCTATTTTGTGAGAAGAAAAATCTGGACCCTATCATGTGTTCATCTGTTCACTTTAGGGAAATTTTTGACTCTTCTTCCAGTATTACTTTTCTTGTCAAAAGAGAATGGTTAACTGAGAAGAAAGTGAAAGCTTTTTTTACAAAGCTCTCTAAGAGACCTTGCCCACCGCCGATGACAATGATACTTAAAGTTATTGTTGACAGTGGCACGGATACTAAAGACATCAGAGACCTTCTAAACAAGTTTGAGTCTTACGGTTTTGGAGGAAATATCTCTCGTCGGTTTAAATGGTCTTTCTTTTTAGATGAACCAGACAAATTGACTCTCAATGAGAGAGTCGCGTTGTCTAAAGAGATGTCTAGAGAGGGACGTAAAATAGACGAGAGGAATAAGAAAAGAAAGAAGAACGGCAAGACAGTAACTTTTCTTGTTGGTAGGTTAAACGAGCTCTTTTAGTTTTGATCTTTTTTAGTCTTCCAAAGACCCGCAGTTTTTATGCGGGTCTTTTTTATTTTGGTTAAATAATATAGACTAAAACCTATGATAATTGACGGGAAAAAAATAGCAGAAGATATAAAGCAAGAGTTAAAGAAGGAAATTGAGTTAATGAGTAAAGAGCTTAAGCTTGTAATTGTTCAGGTCGGAGACGATCCGGCTTCTTTGAAATTTGTAGAAAAGAAAGAAGAGTTTGCCAAAGAGATTGGAGTAAAGACAAAAGTCTTCAAATTATCTAAAGACATCTCTACTGGCAAATTACGTAAAAAGATATCAGAGATTGCCCACTCTCCAGTTGGAGGTAAGCAATGTTTTGGGATTATAATCCAGCTTCCTCTGCCCCTCCATATAAATACTCAATATATTTTAGACAGTATCCCGACAGGGAAAGATGTGGATGTTTTATCCAAGAGGGCGATGGGGGAGTTTGTAGTAAGTAAAAGTAAAATACTACCACCGGTCGTCGGTGCCATAAAAGAGATTCTTTCACTTGGCGGCTCAACCGCCAAGTTGACGGGGAAAAATGTGGTCGTAGTGGGTGCCGGTCTTTTAGTGGGTAAACCTGTGGCGATCTGGCTTATAAACGAAGGTGCCACGGTTTCTGTATTGGGTAAAAATACCTTAGACCTTAAACCTTTCACTTTGATGGCTGAT
>PFDM01000039.1:0-274 GCA_002772825.1 Parcubacteria group bacterium CG10_big_fil_rev_8_21_14_0_10_38_31
AAAAATACGGAACGGAAAAATAACTACCCATGCTATTTTATAATTCATTTTTCTTTGCACAAATCTATGGAGCGCTATTATAAACTTGGAAATAATTCCCGATGTGTACTCCTTCTTTTCCATAACGAGTCCCGCCTTATTAAAAATCTTCTCCATCTCCTCGTGCGTGTATCCCCAGCGCACATGACCACCATCCTCATACGTTGAGAGTTTCGCTTTGTCGTCCCCCACCAGACCCTTCGCATAATATTTATACGGAGTCGTAAGCAACAAC
>PFDM01000039.1:297-5681 GCA_002772825.1 Parcubacteria group bacterium CG10_big_fil_rev_8_21_14_0_10_38_31
AGAAATTCCAGACACGAGTTTTTGATCCTCTAAAATATGCTCAATTGTTTCGAAACAGATTACTTGGTCAAATAACCCTAAGTCTTGCCGGATAGAATCGAGATCACCGAGGTTGCCCGTCACAAAACGTACATTCTTTATTCCTAATAGAGCTGCCCGATCTGCCGCAGCCTTATTGTTGCGCTCATCGAAAGAGATTCCCACTGCTTCATTACCGCGCTTCGCTGCATACATAGTGAACGCACCGGAACCGCATCCAGCGTCGAGCGTTCGTATCTTTCCAGAATTCAAATTTCGTTTCAACCATATCCAACGGTCATACACGGCCGGGTCGCCGTGAATAATGGTCGCGGGATATCCTATTATTTTTACAAGGAGGTTTTTGTCCATATTTGTATTAATTATGCCCTAAAATTCTTCTCCTTATCAAGAAAATTATTTGCAAAAAACACCTCCAGTTCTTTACGTTCTCTACTCCTTATAAATTTCCTTATCGCAAAACTTAAACAACGAGCGATAATCATTGGAATTGAATAGACAGCGGTTAGTATAACTTCGAGAAGAGAATATTCTCCGAAAAATTTAGACATTAAATTCTTGCTTTCCGAAATATTCAGAAACGAGGGATTAAACTCGCTTCTCAAAAATCCTATGAAGGCAGTTGAGAGTGTTTGCGCTCCAATATAGATTTTCATCCCACGATAGAATTTTGGCCACTTCGGTTTATATATGTATTTGTAAATAAGAAAATAATAGTAGGATTTTTTAAACACCTCAAACAGCGTGTCCCTTTTGAGATCAAAAGGTTGATTTTGTGAGTGAGTAATTTTGATATAGTTCAGAGAGTCATTAAAAACAAAACTTCTATATCGTGTGAGTATTTCCGTGAACGTGACAATATCCATGCCAAATGCTCTTTTGAAAAAACTTCTCAATTCTTCCGGAAGAGATTTTGAATCTCTCTTGTAGTAGTTTTCTATATAATAATCGAACGCTCTCACTAAATCCTCGCTTCTTACCAATCCCAGAGCACTTATATACAAGTGTTCTGGTTTATACATTCTTTTTATAAACCACTCCGCGCTATGAGTACCTTGAGGAAAATGTTTTCGGCTCTCAAACGTGAATATACCGCTATCATTTTCCTCAATCAAAGTTGTAAGATCCGGAACTATACCGGCGGCATCCGGATATTTTAGAAAAGCACGAACTCCATTTTCTATGTAGTTTCTCGGGAGCCAGTCGTCCGCGCCCAACATCATCGCAAACTTTCCTCCAGCGAGGTGAAACATTTTTATTTCACTTTCCGCGAGACCCGTCCTTTCATAGTTGCGGAAATATTTTACCCTTGAATCAAGGGACGCATATTTCTTCACCATCTCCTCACTATTATCGGTGCTAGCATCATCAACAACAATAACCTCCAGATTTTTATACGTCTGGTTCAGGCAGCTCTCAAGCGCTCTATGAATATATCTACCCGCATTAAAAAAGGTTGTACAAATACTGACAAGCGGGGGTCCAACTTCTTTAAGATTCTTGCTTCTATCCGACATTGGAGAACTGATTCTTTTTGATTATTTGATAACCTCTAATCAGTTCGGCAATTCCTTCCTGCATTGATACTTCCACTTTGAATCCAAGTTTTTCTATTTTTTCGTTGCTAACAATATAATTTCTCTTATCCGGATCTTCTCCTATTTTCGCCTCAACGAAATAGAACTCCGAAAGTTGTTTCTTTATCTCTTCGCATAATTCGCGCTTATTGAGATTTGCATCACTCAAGCCAACGTTAAATGCTTCTCCTTTCATGCGATCAAAATTATCCACCGCATACACGAACGCTCGAGCCACATCGCGCACATGAACATAATTTCTCTTGAAGTGTGCCTCGAAGAGCACAATAAAACGATCGTTTACTGCACGATAAGTAAAGTCGTTTACCAAGAGATCCACTCTCATTCTGGGACTGATGCCGAAAACCGTCGCCAATCTGAATATAACGGAGTTTCCCGCCTCAAGAATGAGCTTCTCGGCCTCTACTTTAAGTTTTCCGTATAATGAGATGGGGTTTAGCGGAGTATTCTCGTCGCAATAGATTCCCTCCTGCCCCACTCCGTAACCGCTATTAGTGTTTGGATAAATAATTCTTTGTTCGGGACGACGTAATTCAAGAATTGTTTTGACTGCATCTAGATTTATTGTCCTTGCCATTATCGGATCTCTGTCACAAGATGGAGCGCTTACAATGCCGGCCAAAGGAATTATGTAGTCAACATCTTTAATGTGTGTGGCTATCAAATCCCTGTTTCTCGCATCACCACGAACCACTTTCAAGGTACTGTAATGGCAACAATCCAGAAGCGAATGCTGATTGTGCATAAAATTATCAACCACCGTAACTTCGTGCCCCGCCTTCAAGAGCTCTGCGGTTAACGTTGATCCAATATATCCTGCCCCACCCGTGACTAAAAACTTATACTTTTTTGATGATGTATTCATAATTTTTTACTTTATTATTTTTTAGGCTTCCATACGACATAAGAATAAGGATCCAAAAAGATACTCCCGAACGCTACTCTTTTTACTTCAATGATTTCAATCTTACCCTGCTCTTTTAATTCATACAAGCGATTCAGATACCCATCTAAGTAATTGCGTTTTTTCTGAAACATTATAGCAAGGTGATCAACCAAATTCCCTTCATCATAGAGCTCCACGATAGGTTCTATATTAACGCACAACGAAGGGGATTTTTTAATGAGAAAATCTAAAAATTTTTCATAATCTGGACCTATTTGTTCCAAAGCAGCTCTCGTCAAAACCGCACTGTTTGGCAGTAATTCAAAATTCTCATCGGGAGAAAATATATCAAATAACCGTCCCCTTATGTTATATCCTTTTTTCTCAGCTAATAACTTTATAATCTCCAAGGGAGCTTCTACCCATTCCGATCCGAAAATATTCTTTTCAGGGAATAGGTCCGCTAAAACAACAAGATTTTGCGCAGTACCGCAACCGAATTCATAGATATTGTCAGCATCCTTCAAATATTTTCCGAATATCCATCTACGAAATATGTTTAACCACCTCATCTCTAGCATTGGGTCTGTTGGAGAAATATATTCCTTATTGATTCTTATAATGAGGCCGGGCTTTATGTCGTACTGTGGCATCAGTTTTTTTGTGTCATACCCGCTCGCAACAAAACCATCGAGAATCTCCTGCCATCCTTCTTTCCATCTACTTCTTTTTTCCTTGCCTGCAATAGAAAATCGTCCGGACTCTATTTTCTTTAACACTTCCAATATAACCGCATCTCGCTCCTCTTTCTGTAGAGTCGTATAGCTAAAATCCGTTTTAGATATAAGCTCACTGCACTCTTCCGACATGTCCTTTTCTTCCGTTCCAAACAATGAAGCGACATCTTTTTGTGTTAATTTATGAATTTCTTTATCCATGTTGTTTTGGGCTTTATGTTACATCTTAAGCCAATTTTTTATTTCTTCCACGATATGTGACGCATCTATGCCGTCCAGAGAACGGAGATATTCGCGATTTCCAATTTCATACCGAACACTATCAGGGATTCCAAACATTTTTATTGGCTTCAACAACCCGCTTTCTGATAAAAATTCACAGATGGTGCTACCCAACCCGCCAGTCAGCGAATGTTCCTCTATGGTTACTATTTTTTCGGTTTTCTCAAATATCTCCAAGAGAATTTTTTTATTTAGCGGTTTTACCCGATATATATCAAGTACTCCAGCGTCAACTCCATCTTTTTCAAGATCCTCGGCAACCTTAAGCGCCTCCCCGACCATGATGCCGGTTGAAATAATAAGCACATCTTTCCCCTGTCTTACGAGATGCGCCCCTTCGGAAAAATCTCCTTCAATTTCTTCGCACAACGGAGAAAAGGGACCTCTGTCAAACCAAATACAGCTTGGTCCCTGTTTTTCATATGCTTGGTGAATCATATGAGAGGCCATTGAAAAACTTGAAGGGCTCCATAATGTCAATCCCGGTATAGTCCTCATTATAGCCAGGTTGTTGGTCATGTGATGGGTCGGTCCATCTTCCCCATAAAAATACCCAGTTCCAGACGCGAGAATGGTTACCGGCATTTCCATTGAAGCAATGTCTATTTTTATCTGTTCAAAGCATCTTAATGTAACAAAATTTGCTATACCGACCACAAAGACGTGGCGACCAGTGAATGCCAAGCCAGCAGCGACACTCATTGCGTTCTGCTCCGCTATTCCAACATTGAAAAACTGCGAAGGCATATTCTCTTCAAATCTCTTAAATATTGATGCCCCATTATCGGCTGAGAGAATGACCACTTTTTTGTCCTTTAATGCAATATCATAGAGTTCTTCAAAAATTGCATCGCGGATATCGGTATATTTTTTCATGATAATTCTTTACGGCTGGCTTCTATCTCCTCTCCCCTCGGTACCGTATGATGAGCACGTGGAAAATTCTCAAGGCACGAGAGTCCCTTTCCTTTTATCGTGTTGGAAATAATCATTAGTGGCTTCGTTCTCTTTGGATCACGACAATTTTTCAAAACTTCAAATATTTCAGGAAATGAATGTCCGTCATTAATTGTTTTTACTTCCCAGCCAAAATCATTCCATTTTCCCAAAAACGGCTCAAGACGAGAAGTATTTTCGGTAAAATCTTCGGATCCAAGCTTATTACGATCCACTATTGCAACCAGATTGTTTAAATTATGGTGTCCGGCAAACATAGCCGCTTCCCAGACCGAACCTTCTTGGCATTCGCCATCCCCCAAAATAACAAAAATTAAATTATTTTTATTATCAAGCTTGTTACCGAATGCTATTCCAGAACCAACCCCAATGCCATGACCGAGCGAGCCAGTATTGATTTCCACGCCTGGAATATTCGTGTCCGAATGCTGACCCAAAATACTTTCGTTCCGGGAAAAATTATCCAACTCCGCCTCCGGAAAAAATCCCAAATCCGACAAGACCACGCATAAAGAATTACTAGCGTGCCCCTTACTTAAAATAAAAATATCCCTGCCGTCCCATTTCGGATTCTTTGGGTCAAATTTTAAAACACCACCGTAATACAAAGCAACTAACATTTCCAAAACCGAAAACGACCCCCCAAGGTGGCCTTTCCCGACGCGAACTACCATCTCAAAGGTTTTTCGCCGTATCTCTTTCGCTTTTTTTGTTAAAAACGAGTACAAGTCTAATTCTTTCATTTTTATGATAACTTCCCAACTTTCTCCAAAATTTGATTATAATACAAATCCTATAGTTTTATCAATTCCTCGTTGTAGCTAATAAAAAAGGTTACCGAAACCTCACGAGTAGATAATAATTCGGTTACCGTGGTCATATGAC
>PFDM01000039.1:5713-6852 GCA_002772825.1 Parcubacteria group bacterium CG10_big_fil_rev_8_21_14_0_10_38_31
GGCAAGCAAGAAAGGTCGCGGAGAGATCATAAAGAACATCTGCGCCGTAGCGAAAGTCCATCCGAAGTCAGTGCCGCGATCATTCCGGCGGGTGCAAACGCATGACGCAGGGATTCCCGAAAAGCGTGGCAGGAAGGTCGTCTATGGTACAGACGTAACGGCAGCGCTCAGGGATGTCTTTGATGCGGCGAGCTCATCGTGCGGCGAAAATTTGCACGGACAGATCGCAGAATTAGTAACCATCTTGCAACGGGACGGTATGTGGAAACATAGCGCGGAAGCAACGGAGAAATTGCTTCGGATGAGCGTAGGTCTCGTGAAGCTGCGGGTCAGGAAGTTCGCGCATATCCGCAAGATGATTCGTGGCAGGAGCACGACGAAACCAGGGAGTATCAAGTCTCTGATCCCGATTCGTAGTGGGCCGTGGGATGAGGCGGGAACAGGCACGATACAGATCGATACTGTGGCGCATTGCAACGATTCGATTGCGGGGGACTTCGTATATACCGTAAATGCTACCGATGTGGCAACGCTCTGGGGTGTCCGGCGCGCCCAGTGGAACAAGGGGCAAGAGCAAACGGTGAGAAGTATGGAAGCGATGAATGAAAGCATTCCCTTCCCCGTTCTCGAGTGGCACCCCGACACAGGGAGCGAGTTCGTCAATTGGCTCTGCAAGGGATGGGCGGATGAGCGGAAGCAGCGTCTCACGCGTTCAAGACCGAACCGCAAAAACGACAACTGTTTCGTCGAGGAGCGGAACGGGCATATTGTGAGAAAGTGGGTCGGCTATACGAGATTTGATGAGCCGGAGGTCATGGGTGCGCTGAACAAACTCTACGATATCCTCACGCCTTACCTTAACCATTTCATTGCTTCGCGGCGGATCATTGCCAAGGAACGCATCGGCGCAAGATGGAAAGTCGTGCGCGAGAAGAAATCACTCACGCCCTATCAACGTGTGATGACGAGGGCGGACGTTTCCCTGACGGTGAAAACGAAACTTTCTGTCCTGCACGAGACGCTGAACCCGCTCGTTATGAAACGCGAGGTTGACCGGAGGTTAGCACGGGTGTTTGATATACATAACCGACACCGGAAACCGAAATTATGAGGAGATTTTCGGTAACCGTTTATTATTA
>PFDM01000028.1:0-22498 GCA_002772825.1 Parcubacteria group bacterium CG10_big_fil_rev_8_21_14_0_10_38_31
GCTAAATAGATGTTTAGCCGTTGCTTTTTCCCGAGTTTGATTGCATTATTCGCTCAAGCTCTTTTATCTCATCGCGTAAGATTGCGGCCGTCTCAAAATCGAGCTCTTTGACCGCTTGATTCATCTGCCCCTCTTTCTCCTTAAGTAATTTTTTAGGATTTTTCTCAAATAGCTTCTTGTCCATCTCAAGCACAGACCTTATCGTCTTCTCGTGCTGACTCTCAAGCGCTTCCGTGATGTCGTGGATTTTCTTAATGATAGTCTTAGGGGTAATCTTATGCTTCTTGTTATAAGCAATCTGTATCTTCCTTCTTCTATTCGTCTCGCCTATTGCCCTCTCCATAGAACCAGTAACCTTATCGGCATAAAGAATGACTCTTCCCGCAGAGTTTCTCGCGGCTCGTCCAATAGTCTGGACGAGGGAAGTCTCACTGCGAAGAAAACCCTCTTTGTCGGCATCAAGTATGCCGATGAAAGAAACCTCTGGCAAATCAAGCCCTTCCCTTAGCAGATTAACCCCCACCAGACAGTCAAACTTACCCTTTCTAAACTCTGTCAATATCTTTATCCTGTCTAAGGTCTTTATCTCACTATGTAAGTATTCGGCCTTAACTCCCTGCTCTTTTAGATACAGAGACAAGTCTTCCGCCATTTTCTTCGTCAATGTCGTTGCAATAGAACGCTCTCCTTTTTCAGTCGTCTTTCTCGCTTCTTCTATAAAGTCGGCAATCTGACCTTTATACTTCCCTTTTTCCATTATCGGCTTAATCTGAATACCAGGGTCAACAAGTCCAGTCGGACGGATAATCTGCTCTACGATGTTCTCGCTAACTTCCTTCTCGTAATTCCCGGGTGTAGCTGAAGTGTATATTACCTGCCCCACACGCTCTTCAAACTCTTTGAAATTAAGAGGTCTGTTATCCATAGCTGATGGGAGACGGAAGCCATATTCTACCAGAGTCTTCTTTCTAGATGCATCTCCGGCATACATACCGGCAATCTGAGGGACAGTCACATGAGACTCATCTATAATAGTCAGAAAATCCGGCTTGCCTTCTTTAGTATAAGGAAAATATGAAAGTAACGTCTCCGGAGCGGTGCCAGCCGGCACTCCTCTAAAATGACGAGAGTAATTTTCAATCCCGTTACAATAACCGATCTCTCTTATAAGGGCGATGTCATTTAATGTTCTCCTCCTTAATCTTTCAACTTCAAGCAACTTGCCCTTGCTCTCAAGATTCTTTAGATGAATTTTTAATTCTTTCTTTATAGATTCTATACCTGTCTCTCTTTTGTCCTTACTAGTGATAAAATGCTTCGCCGGAAAAAGAAAAATAGTTTTCTCTCTACTTAGGACATGACTTGAGACAGGATCTACCCTCAATATCTCACTAATAACATCCCCTGAAATTTTTACATTATACACTACCCTCTCATTTACCGGCATTATCTCTATGGAGTTACCGATAGCGCGGAATTTTCCCGGGAGCAAGTCCGCATTGGTCCTTTCAAAATAAATAGAAACTAACTTATGCAGAAAATCTTTCCGAGTAATATTATCGCCTTTTTCTATCTTCAGAAGACTCTCTTCGTATTCCTTAGGACTACCTAATCCGTAAATACAAGAAACGGAAGCGATGATAATTACATCAGGACGACTCAAGAGCGCTTGAGTAGAAGCGTGTCTGAGGCGGTCTATCTCTTCGTTGATCTGCGTTTCTTTCTCTATATAAGTATCCGTTATAGGGATATACGCTTCCGGTTGGTAATAATCATAATAAGAGACAAAATAATGCACCGCGCTCTCAGGAAAAAATTCCTCATATTCGGAAGCAAGCTGAGCGGCAAGAGTCTTATTGTGAGCAATAACCAATGTCGGCTTCTGTGCTTTCTCTATAACATTAGCTACTGTAAAAGTTTTCCCCGAGCCAGTAACACCCAAGAGTGTCTGTCTTGAAAGTCCCCTACTAAGGCCACGGTGAAGACTATCAATAGCATTAGGCTGATCGCCAGCAGGCTTGAATCTAGATTTTAATTTAAACTTATTCATAGATTGTTTCAAGCCAAGAGATAAGCTCTTTTGAGAAGCCTTCATTTCTTACTAAGATTGTGGTGCCGTGGGCTGAATTAGAGAAAAGTTTTATCTGTTTATTTAAAGAAGAGCTATTATCAAAAATCTCTTTTGCCATATCACTGGCGCACTTATCATTTGATGATCCATCTGCACTCTGATAACCACAATCATGTTCGCTACCGGAAACAAAAATCTCTTGATTATTATTTAAATTCTTAGCAAGATCTCCTCCTAGAATTCCTCGATAATTGAGGCCGGGTGAAAGTAAGATTGTGGCTTTAATAAAAGGATTTTCTTTCTGATACTGTAGTGATAAATTTGCTCCAATAGAAGCTCCCACTAGAAATATCTTTTCTTTAGACACCCCTTTTTTAATTAAAAAATCTATTGCCCCCTCCACATCTAAAATAGAATCTTGGTGTTCTCTATCACTGAATTGCACGAATCCTTCCGGCCCACCTGTTGATTCCCCGTGCCCCCTCAAATCTATGGCTAAGGAAGAAAACCCGGACTGGGCCAACTGTTTGGCAAAAACATCCCAACTCTCTTTAGTAGAAGGCATCATATGAAGCAATAAGCCGACGCCTTTTGCGCCAGAAACTTCCAGATAATTTCCAATTATTTCTTTACTGTCACTTGTCTTTAAAATTATTTTTTCCATAATCAAATGATACAGATAAAAAAGAAAAAGGGCAAAGGAAAGAAATCCTCTGCCCCTTTTTAAGTATCTTGCTTTGACGAAGGTGAAGGTGAAGGTGAAGGTGAAGCAATCTTCCAAAAAATATCCCACCTTTCTTCAAACGTAATCCTTACTCTCACGGGAGGGTCATCACCGCTAAAGAACTTTGCCTTTTCCTCTTCCAAGATTGCTATTCTTTTTTTATACTTATCAGCAACTCCTTTGGCCCAGTCATCGTCCTCCTTAGTGTATATTCCTTTCCCTTTGAGTGCCTCAACGAGTATCTTCAATATCTCACCAGGGATAACATGCTCACACTTCAAGGCGGCACATAAAATGTTAAACAAGGAGAAAAACTTGATTAAATCTTCTTCATTTATCTTGTCTATTTCCACAAAACACCTCCTTTCTATATCTTTATAGATACCATTTTATTGCGTCTTTTTGATCCACTTATAATCTTAACCTGATTTTCGGAAATTTGGAAGTGTTTTGAAAGGAGCTCTATAAGACGCTTATTGGCTTTCCCTTGTTCGGCTTTTTCCTTCACTTTCACTTCAAAGACGCCTTTGCTCCTTTCCATCACCCCTTCTTTCCTTATTCCCGGAAAAATTTTTACTTTAATCATCATAATCTGAGAGGTAAACCTGAAAAAATTTATTTAATTTAACTTTCTTCTTGTATATAGAGACGATATCTCGTCCTTTGAAGACGACATTGAGAAGTGCACCCTCCATCGTCTCTTCTGAAAAGTTTTGATCAAATATAAAATTACCCAAACTATAAGCGATAAGTCCGCCATTGTATAATTCTATCTTCTGCACCACGTGAGGATGATGCCCCACCACAATATTTGCACCCGAATCTATAGCTAATCTTGCAAACCTCTCCTGTCTTGAGTTGGGAACTGTTTCGTATTCATTTCCAAAATGAAAAGATACAACAATATAATCCACTTGGCCTTTAGCTTTCCTCACCAGCTCTTGCACAAGCTCGGTCTTAGCTAAGAGTATACCGGGATTATTATCACCAGCTTCAAACCACTTCGGCCCAATATCAGAGAAAGCTATAAATCCCACCTTGGCCCTACTTCTTTCTATAATCCTCAAATTCTCTGCATCTTTTCTATCAATACCGCCACCTACTGAAACAATACCGCTTAAATTCAACCTATTAAGTGTATCTAGAAACGCATCTTTCCCCCAATCGGCAGAATGATTATTAGCAACAGAAAGAACATCAAAACCTGTCCCCTTAAGAGATAGGGCGACAGCAGGATTCATCCTAAATGAATATAAATTACCTAAGTCCTCCCCTTTATCCGACATTGGTCCTTCCAAATTACCGAAAGTTATATCGCTTTCTGCCAAGAAATCAACATTCTCAAAGATGAAAGAGAAGTCTCCTTTACCGTTTTTATACACAGAGTTTTCTACATTACGGTCAAGCATAATATCGCCAACAAAAGTAAAAGATATATCTTTTTTATCATCCTCGTTAACTACGTCAATGGTCTCAACTAACGCAATATCATCAAAAACAGGCAAGGGAGTATTTGTCTCCACTGAAGGATATTCATTTAAATTATCTTTCTTATATGAAAGGAAGAGATTATTTAAACTCGAAGAAGCGTCGGCTAGATTTAACCTTAAGTTAATACCCGGGTTCTCTATATTCACATAGATTAACTTGGTAAACTTATAACCTAAAAATGGAAAGAATGCGCCTATATATAAAGCGACAAAAGACCAAATCAATTTTCGAAAAAATGTTTTGAAATTATTATTCATCATTAAATTTATAAAATATCTTATTGCCAAAACGCAAATCAATATAACCAATCTTATCTACATAGTCTTCTTTTATTTGGCTATCTAATATTATTCTTAAATTTTGAAATGCTTCCTCCGGATTATTCTCTTTATTCAAGAGAATATGCCACCCTAAAATTGTCTCTAAGTCATACACTCCTTCATCTCTAATAAAGATTTTATAAATTAATATATTCTTTGACGCAGTAAAATTTATAAAATCCACCAGTTTATCAAAATCATTTTTGTCTAAAGCTTGTTTCCCTTTATCAAGACCGTCAGAAGAGCTTCCTCTACGCTCATCAAAGAATTTAAGAAAGATATTCCCATAAAAGACCGGTGCTGACTTAAAGATAAATCCATCTTCATCAACAAAGGAACAATCCCCTTCCTTAAAACACCAAACAGCAAAAAGGTCCCTCTCTGACGCAGTAGTTAAAACCTTTCCCGGAAAGAAATTCTTAAAATCTATCTCTTTTATATCCGGATACTCGCTAAGTACATCTGCCTTAAGTTTTCCTTCCGGAAATATAAAGATATTATTATAAGGGAAAATACCGAGATATTTATCCACCATAACCACGGAAAACTTATTTGATAATTTATCTTTATTGTCACTAGAGATACCATTTATTTCAATCTCTTTTATCTTAAACTTAGGTATATAAAAAAATGAGACAAAAACTGAAAAAAGGCAGATGATTGCAAGAAGATACAAAGATAGCTTTAAAGTTAATCTTTTTCTTTTTATTTTCCTTGATGAAGCGAGTGCTTCTCTCCTTAGCATATACTCTATTTTCTCATAAATTGCATAATTTTAAAATAGAAGACTAATTATTGAGCTTAACTGAAAGAATCTTTGATATACCGTCAGAACCCATAGTGACACCGTATAAGATACTGGCCTGCTTCATAGTCTCACGATTATGAGTTATTACTATTAGTTGTATATTTGAAGAAAGTTCCTTTAGCATCTTTCCGTATCTAGATGAATTAGTCTCATCAAGTGCTGCGTCTGTCTCGTCTAAGACTAGAAATGGGGGTGGGTTCACTTTAGACATTGCAAACAATAAAGCTATAGAAGTTAGGGCCCTCTCTCCACCTGAAAGCATAGCCATTGTATTGATTCTTTTCTTAGGTAGATTAACCGAGATATCAATACCCCCGGCTAACTCAGGTGGATCGGCCACACCATCTTCCGACGCCAGAGTTCCCTCCTCATCTTCAATCTTCTGTTTTAACGGTTTTATTATCTCAAGCTCCGCCCTCCCCCCGCCAAACATAATAGAGAAGAGTTCGCTTAATTCGCCATTAATCTTTTCTACCCCGTCTTTAAACCCCCTTTCAATCTTTTCCTCCAACTCCTTCATCAGACCACGAAGAGATAAAATGGCATTTTTCATATCAGCAAGTTCGGTATTGAAAAATTCATCCCTCCTAGCCACTTCCTTGTATTCAACCAATATATCCTCACTAACGCTCCCTGAATCTTCCAATTTGATTCTGATTCGGCTGATATTTCTTTTTATCTGATCTCGCTCCGTGTCACCAAGAACACCTAAAGACAAATCAATCTCAATTTCACCCACTAATCTTCTTGCTTCTTCTTTTTCGTTGTCTATATCATACTTACGCGCATTTAATCTTTCCTCCTTAATGCCAAACTCCATTATTATGCTTCTGATATTATTAGCTGTCTTTTCTTTCTCATAAATTTTACGTTCAGACTCTCTGTAATCTTTCATATCTTGATCAATCTTTATCTTCATGTCCGTAATATCATCTATAAATTTCTTTTCTTCCGTATGAAGTTCATCTAGTCTCAACAATAAATCATTGTGCTTACTTTTTACCTCTGACATATTCACCCGCGAGCTTTCTTCATGATTATCAAGCCCGGACCAAAATAGATCCACCTCTTCTTTTATCCTAGAAAATTCATTTCTATCCAGATAAGATTTTATCTTATGGATAAAATCTTTAATTACATTTTTAGGGATTGTCTTACCTTCATCTTCTATAACTCTCTTTTTTTCAAACTCCATCATACCCTCATGTCGCCCTATCTCCCTCTCTAAAGAAGCGATGTCCTTACGCACGGTATTGAGACTACTTTCAACTATTGAAAATTCCTGAGGGCGACCTTCTGTTTTTTCTTTATCCTTAACCACGCTTTTAAGGGAAGTTAATTCTTCTTCAATCTTATCTAACTCTAACTGAGGCCCTAATTTCCCCTTAGACAATTCATCAAATTCTTTTTTTAGATAATTTTCTTCTCTAGATATATATTCTTTATAAAGACCGGTTAACTCTTCCCTTAGAGCGGAAGTTTTTTCATACTTCTCAACCTGACTTTTTAAAAATCTTAAATGAGGCTGGATTTCTCGACGAAGACTCTCTACCTGTTTGATATTATCCTCTGTTTTTAGAAGTTTCCTTTCACTCTCTCCTTTCTTTATCTGATAAATCTTAAGGCCGAGGGCGTCTTCAATCATACTCCGTCTCTCTTTTGGCGTAGTATTTAATATCCTATCTGCTTCCCCTTGGCTTATTATATGATGTTGAGAAGTGCCAAGTCCCGCCATACTTAAAATATCTACAATGTCTTTAAGTCTGACCTTGGACCCATTTATAGAATACTCATTGATTCCGTCACGAAATACTTTTCTTGTTATAATGACTTCTTCATAGTCTAAGGAGAAAATACCATCAGTATTATCAAAGACCAAAGTGACGCTGGCCTTTCCAAGTTTAGGAGCGGTTTGCGACCCATTAAAAATAAGGTCCTCCCCTTTCTTTCCACGGAGAACTTTAAGGGATTGTTCTCCTAAAACCCAACGCAACGCCTCAGCAACATTAGACTTACCGGAGCCATTTGGCCCCACAACACCGGAAACAGACTCACTAAATTCAAGTCTAGTTGTCCTTGCAAATGATTTAAACCCTGATAATTCTAATCTTTTTAAACGCATAAAATTACTTATACCATTCTTTCTTTTTTAACCCGTCTTCAGCCGCCTTTTGCTCAGCATCTTGTTTTGACAAACCGACACCTTCTCCCACAAGATTATCTCCTATATACACACCCACGGTAAATTCTTTAGCGTGGTCAGGACCATCCTCCTTTAGAAGCTTATAGTGGGGCGTAACACCTTCTATGTCTTGAGCCTTCTCTTGGAAAAAGCTTTTGGCATCTTTCCACAACTTCTTATCAACCATATCGTCAATATAGCCAAAAAGATTATCCGCTATAAAATCATAAGCGATATCATAACCAAGATCTAGGTATATAGCCCCGATTAAAGCTTCAAAGGTATTCGCTAAGATATACTGACGAGCCCTACCAATATCTTTTGATTCGCCTTTTGATAAGAGCAAGAACTCATTCATATCAATCTTTGAAGCGGTCTCAGAAAGAGTATTGGTATTGACTAAACCTGATCTGTAACTTGTGAGCTCACCTTCCGCCTTATCAGGATATTTATCATAGAGGTGCCTTGTTATAATAAGCTCCAAGACGGCATCACCGAGAAACTCAAGTCTTTCATTATGCTCCCCCGCTCCCGGATTTTCATTCACATAAGACCTGTGAGTAAACGCCTGTCTTAATAACTTTTTATTTTTAAAGTTGATATTTAATTTCTTTTCAAATTTTGAAAAATCCATAGACATATAAAATTACATAGCGACAGACTTGCCTGACAATATCTTTATTGATTTGGTAATGATAGGCCTAATATCATCATACATCCTTAAATTAATTACTTCTTTCGCCTCAAACCACTCTACACCATCAAGACCGCCGGAGTCAGACAACTTTAATTCCTTTTGATCCGTTTTCCCAAGAAAATAAAACACCCTCTTTTTTACTTTTCCTCTTTCGGGGTCAGAGGCAATATATGAATTTTCCCCAAGTTCATCCTCTATATCAATATCTAGACCCATCTCTTCTTTAATCTCTCTTTTTGCGCCCCCTTTTAGATCTTCATCTTTTTCAACTCTACCTTTGGAAAGTGTCCAAAAGCCAAAGACATCATGAACAAAAGCGAATATGATATTGTTGTTCTCTCTCCTATAGACAACCGCGCCAGCAAGCATATCTTCCGGAAGATTGTCAGCACTAAGACTGGGATCGTCTTTTTTATTTGTATCCCCTTTCTGCGGTTCACCCAACTCTTTATAGACCGTGCCTAAAACACCGTTTACAAAACGACTTGAAGATTCACCTCCAAAAGCCTTAGCTAACTCAATAGCTTCATTAATCGCAACTTTTGGGGGAACCTCTTTCCTATTGCCGAGTAACAACTCAAAAAGACCAAGACGAATAATATTTCTATCAACAATAGAAATTTGACTGATAGGCCATTCAGGAGCCGCTCTCTCTATAATCTTATCCAGTTTTTCTTTTTCTCTGACAATACTTAAAGATAATTTTTTAGCAAAACTCGCATCATCAATACCCGGAGCAAACTCCAAGATATCACGCTTGAGTATATCTTCAATATCCTTTTTACCATTACCATCAAAATCCCACTCAAAGAGGGCCTGAATTGCTACACTTCTTGATAAATGTCTGTTTGCCACGTTATTTGAAAAATTTTAAAAAACTATAAATCTTACTTTTGCGAAAGCTTTTCTGCACTAAGGGCCTTTTCCTCCATAGCTTTGCCTTCCTGAGACCGTAATTCACTCTCTTTGTTCTTCTTCTCTTTTTTAGTTAATCTTGCCAAAACATCTATCACCTCTTTACCTTTATAAAAACCGCAATTTTTACAAACTTTATGAGGCAATGTAGGCTCTCCACACTTTGAACAAGATAAAATACCAATTTTCTTTAAAAAGTGATGACTCCTTCTATTTCGGGTGTGCGCCCTTGTGTGTCTCATTCTGATTGACATAATTTATACAGTTTACACAAAAAGTCTTTCGATGGCAAGAGGATAGACCATTTTTCTTAATATTCTCATAATGAAGCTTTGTCCCGTAACCTTTATGTCGATCAAACCCATACTCTGGAAAATCAGCATGTATAAGCACCATTTTCTTATCTCGGCCAACTTTCGCCACAATCGAGGCCGCTGATATGGCCGGGATTTTCTCATCCCCCTTTATAATAGTCTCTTGTTTATATGATTCTGGCGCTCTTAGTAACCCATCGAGTAAGACTATGTCTGGCCTCCTTTTCATCTTTCTTAATACTCTTTTTACCCCAAGTAAAACGGCTCTCTGTATGCCAATCTTATCAATCATACTATTGCTAATCGATGAGGTGTGATATTCAAAATTATTTCTTAAAACTTGACTCCATTCTTCTCGTTTTTTCTGACTTATTTTCTTAGAATCTTTTATCCCTTTAAGCAATTTTAATTTATGCTTGTCTTTCATGTCCACCAAGACAGCACCGACAAAAACCGGCCCCGCAAGTGGACCCCGCCCCGCTTCATCTATACCTACAACATATCTCAGTTTTTTACTCATTATTTATATTTTAAAGTGAGCTTTTTGTTTTCAGTGTAAAATATAAAAATATACAAAATGACACGACCGTTACAAAATGTATACTTCTAAGAAAGACGGAATTCTTTCTTTAGCCATTTATCATTCTCTATTTTCTCTGCAATTACATATAAAATATCTTTACCTGTTTTTAGATACGACTTAAGCATGATTACAACACTCTCACATTCATAAGGATAAACCCAAACACTATTTTGAAGCTTAACAAAACCTAAATTTACTAGCTCTTTTCTTAATAAATCTCTTGACCCTCTTCTTTCCTCCTTAATATCAAAAACAATGATTCTCCATTTTTGATCCCATTTTCTAGGTTTCTTTATAACAGTCTCTCCCAATTGATATTTGAGCCATTTTTCTTTTCCTTTTTCAGTTAAACTGACAAAAATTTTTCCATTTCGATTTTTAAATTCAATGTAGCCACCAGCTTTTAATCTTTCTATGCTTTTGTTCAAATATTGCTTCTTATTATATTTTCTTTTATCTCTATCATAAAAAATATCTAAGGCTTGTAGTGCATTAGGCGCTAAAACAGCCATACTTATGAGACCTGCCAAGGCAATGGTCTTTAGAATTATTTTTGCAACTTTAATTTGCTTTTTTCTATCCACAATTTCATTATACAACAATGTATACAAAATGACACGACCGTTACAAAATGTATACATTATTTAAATACATTGTTTAAGTGTTTAAGTTATTTGATGGTAAGAAAAAAAACTCATAAAAAATTAGTCTTATAAGCTTTTTAAAAGACCAAAACCTTCTATTAACATCCAACCGTATGGAAGATATTTAAGATATTTGTCAACGGTTTTATGAATATTTGTTTCTGCTATAATAAAACAATCTTATGTCATCTGAATTTGTACATCTTCATGTCCATAGTCATTACTCCTTATTAGATGGATTGGCTAAAATTGATGACCTGGTAAAAATGGCTAAAGAGTATGAAATGTCAGCTCTTGCCCTTACCGATCATGGCAATATGTATGGCGCTATTGAATTCTACAAAAAATGCAAAAAAGCCGGCATAAAACCAATTATAGGGTCGGAGGTTTATGTTGCCTTTGAATCACGCCATGACAAGAGGCCGGGTATAGATAACAAAAGGTATCATCTTGTCTTACTGGCCAAAAATGAAATAGGGTATAAAAATCTCATAAAACTGGTAACTCTCTCAAATCTTGAAGGTTATTACTATAAACCAAGAATAGACAAAGAGATTTTACGCAAATACCATGAAGGATTGATAGGACTTACTGCTTGTTTAGCCGGAGAGGTTCCGAAAGCGATATTGAACGAATCCGATCTTAAGAGAGCTGAAAAAGTTGCTCTTGAATACGAAGAAATATTTGGCAAGGGTAATTTCTATCTGGAGATTGGGCACCACCCTACAATAAGCGAATTCAACATACTCAATGAAAAGATGCCCCTCCTTTCAAAAAAGACCGGCGTCCCTTTAGTCGCCACCCAAGATGTGCATTACATAAAATCAACTGATAATGTAGCGCATGATACATTAGTTGCCATACAGACAAATTCCACACTAAGCGATACAAACCGAATGACGATGAAAGATGAAGATTTCTCTTTCACCTCTCCTAAGATAATGGCGAAAAATTTTAAACATATCCCCGAGGCAATCACAAATAGTATCAAAATTGCCGATATGTGCGACATTAAACTTGATCTGGGAAAATGGGTTTTCCCAAAAGTTGAAACCAAAAATAACGCTTCACCGGAAGACGAGCTCTGCAGGATGTCCCACGAAAGACTTGATGATTTTGTCATTCGCGAAAAGTTTGATGACGAAAAAAAAGATAAAGCAAAAAAACGATTAGAATACGAACTCAATATAATAAACACCAAAGGATATGCTCCTTACTTTCTAATAGTTTCAGATATTATAAACTTCGCTCATAAAAATAACATTTTTACAAACACAAGAGGGTCAGCTGCCGGCTCTTTCACTTCTTACCTTATAGGAATCACAAATGTTGACCCTTTAAAATACAAGCTTCCTTTTGAGCGTTTCTTAAACCCAGACAGGCCTTCACCCCCTGATATTGATATGGATTTTGCCGATGACAAAAGAGATGCTGTTCTTAATTATGTAAAAGAAAAATACGGCATAGATAAAGTCGCTCAAATAGGAACCTTTGGTACCATGATGGCCAAAGGGAGTGTGCGAGATGTAACACGAGCATTGGGCTACCCTTATGACTTGGGAGATAAAATAGCAAGCCTCATACCTTTAGGGTCGCAGGGTTTCCCGATGACAATAGATACCGCCGTCAAGATAACGCCTGAACTTTCCACTTTGTATAAAAATGATGAAAAAGTAAAAAAAATTATAAACTTGGCAAAAAAAATTGAAGGTTGTGCCAGACACATCTCTGTTCACGCTGCCGGTGTAGTTATCTCCCCTACCGAACTCACGGACTTCGTCCCTCTTCAGTTTGAACCGAAAGGAGAAAAGGTTATTACTCAATACGACATGCACGCTGTTGAAGATGCAGGGCTTCTAAAATTTGATTTTCTAGGTATAAGGAACTTGTCAATATTGGGAAACGCAGTAAGTCTTGTTAAAAAATTTCGCGACATAGTTGTAGATATAGAGAATATACCACTTGACGATGAAAAAACTTTTAAAATTCTTAGTAAAGGCGAGACAATGGGGTTATTCCAATTAGGCGGAACCGGGATGACAAGGTGGCTTCGTGAACTAAAACCGTCAACAATACACGATATCAACGCCATGGTTGCGCTCTTCAGACCCGGCCCCATGGAAAACATCCCTGAATACATCAAAAGGAAACATGATTCTTCACAGATAAGATACTTAGACCCGAGATTAGAAGAAATATTATCAGAGTCTTACGGAGTTATTACTTACCAAGATGATGTCCTTCTTATAGCGATAAACTTAGCCGGGTTCACATGGATAGAAGCAGACAAGCTCAGGAAAGCCATGGGTAAAAAAATACCGGCAGAAATGGCCGCCCAAAAGGAAAAGTTGCTATCCGGCTTTATTGAAAATGGATTAGACGGAAATAAAGCTGAAGAACTTTGGAGGCTTATAGAGCCGTTTGCCGCTTATGGGTTTAATAAGGCCCACGCCGCAAGCTACGGAAGAGTGGCTTATCAAACAGCTTATATGAAAGCAAACTTCCCTGCTGAATACATGACAGCCGTCCTCACGGCAGAATCAGGAGATACAGAAAAGATAGCCGAGACGATAAGCGAGTGTAAAAAAATGAGAATACCCGTACTCCCTCCGGAAATAAATGAGAGCTTCGGAAGATTCACCGTTATAAAATCCACAACTAAAAGCCATTCGGACAATTCTAAGGAAGGCTCTTCCACTGGCGACCAAATCCGCTTTGGATTATATACGATTAAAAATCTAGGCTCAGAGATAGCCGACGCAATAATAGAAGAAAGAAAAATCAATGGAAAATTTAATTCTTTTTCTAACTTCCTTGAACGAGTAAGGCATAAAAATTTAAATAAGAAATCCCTTGAAAGTCTTATAAAAGCCGGTGCTATGGATTCATTAGGAGAAAGGGGTCAACTTATAAACAATATGGAAGAAGCATTAGAATACAATAAGGAACTGGCAAAATCAGTCGGACAAAATCAGAATTCGCTTTTCGGTTTAATGGGAGACCAGTCAAGTATACCGGCATTCACCTTAAAAGAAAGTCCTATCGCTCTTGCAGAAGAAAAACTTTCTTGGGAAAAAGATTTACTCGGATTATATGTGTCGGGTCACCCCTTAGACAAATTCAAAGAAAGGTTTGAAGAAAAAAATATTTCCATAAAGAAAACAAAAGAACTCATAAGCGGAATATCAGCTGTCGTCGCAGGTATAGTGGAGTCAGTAAAACTGATAACAACAAAAAAAGGCGATCAAATGTGCTTTATGAGGATAGCGGACATATCCGACAATATTGAGATTGTAGTCTTTCCGAAGAAATTCACTGATTATAAAGAACTTCTTTTAAACGATAAGATACTAGCCATAGAAGGCACAGTATCCAAAAGAGATGGCAGTATATCAATCCTCGCAGAAAAAATAAAAGAATTAAAATGAATCTACATTCAAATAAGTAACCACAACATTTCCACCTCGTCGTCATCCCGCCATCTCTATATTACCAATTTCACAACATTTATATCCATTCTTATCGTCAAAATCAATAATCTTAATTTCCTTAAGAACGGTCATAGAGGGAAATTCTACGGAAATTAAATTATTGATTTTGACTTAACTATGAGGGAAACTCGGAACCCATAATTTTTCCACTCAGTCACTCGTTTATTTATAGTTAATCCTCCAAAGGATGAAAATGTCGTGAAATTAGTATTTTACTAAGCGTTGCAATTGATTGTTGAACTGGGGTAGTGGTTTATTTTTAATTTTAATAAACTATGGTAATATTCTATCTATGGTAAAAGATACTAAAAATATAGAGATGATAAGGCATTCACTTGCCCACCTTTTAGCTTTGATGGTAAAGGGGAGGTGGAGTGACACTAAGCTCGGCATGGGTCCAGCGATAGAGAACGGCTTTTATTATGATTTTGAATTCCAGAGTCATACTCCTTCTTTAGAAGACTTATCTAAACTTGAAAGTGACATGAAGAGTCTTATAAAACAAGGTATCCAATTTGAACGCGAAGAGATATCTATAGAAGAAGCAAAAAAAATCTTTAAAAATGAGCCTTATAAGATAGAGTTAATAAAAGAACTAGAACAAAAAAACGATAATATTTCTATCTATAAAAGCGGTGATCTTGTGGATCTCTGCCAAGGTCCTCATATCAAATCAACAAAAGAGATAAATCCGGAAGGCTTTCATCTGACAAAAGTTGCCGGCGCCTACTGGAAAGGAGACGAGAATAATCAAATGCTGACGAGAATTTACGGAGTCGCCTTTGAAACAAAAAAGGAGTTGGATGATTACCTGAAGAATATAGAGGAAGCGGAAAAAAGAGACCATAGAAAACTTGGTAAAGAACTTGATCTATTCACCTTCTCCCCCCTCGTTGGTTCTGGATTGCCACTCTTTACTCCAAAAGGAACTCTTCTACGAGATCTCGTTGGTGAAAAAATATATGAGATACAATCAAAATTTGATTATAAGAAAGTATGGATTCCTCACATCACAAAGAAAGAACTATATGAAACTTCTGGGCATTGGGAGAAGTATAAAGAAAATCTTTTTCACGTAAAAGGAAAATCAGATACTGAATTTGTGATGAAACCAATGAACTGCCCTCACCACACTCAAATCTATGCTTCAACACCTAAAAGCTATAGAGATTTACCTGTTCGTTTCGTAGAAATAACAACCAACTATCGCGATGAACAACCAGGTGAACTTCTTGGACTTTCCAGAGTAAGATCCCTGACCCAAGATGATGGGCATATTTTCTGCGCGATAGAACATGTAGAAAAAGAAACAAAAAACATAATATCAGTGATAAGAGAATTTTATACACTCCTTGGAATGTTTGGTAAAGAAGATTATTGGGTCTCTCTTTCGGTAAGAGACACTAAATCACCGGAAAGTTATATTGGCGATGAAAAAAACTGGCAAGAAGCCGAAAGTATCCTTGAGAGAGTGGCTAAAGATGAAGAATTAAATTATAAGAAGATTGAAGGCGAAGCGGCTTTCTACGGACCTAAGCTTGATTTTATGTTTAAAGATTCGCTTGGACGAGAATGGCAACTGGCCACCATTCAAGTAGACTTCTCTATGCCGGGACGTTTTGAACTGAAATATACAGACAAAGACGGTATTATAAAAACTCCCGTGATGATTCACAGGGCTATCGCCGGCTCTTTGGAAAGGTTTTTGTCGGTTATGATTGAACACTTTGCCGGAGCATTTCCTTTATGGCTTTCTCCCGTGCAGGTATTGATTATCCCAGTATCAGAAAAGTTTAACGACTACGGGGGAAAAATCCTAGATAAATTAAAAGAAAATAATATCAGGGTAGAGATAGATACCTCAAACGATACCCTCGGTAAAAGGATCAGGAGTGCCGAAATAAAAAAGACACCTTATGTTCTTGTTGTTGGAGGAAAAGAAGAAGAAAATAATACTGTATCAGTACGATCTAGAGAAAAAGGCGATGAAGGCGCCGTTGACACTGATAAATTTATAACTGATTTTCTAAAAACGATTTGAATCTAAAAAAATAAACCCCCACTGGAACGTAAGCCTTTTAATGATGCAATATTAAAAAAGGCTCACGTTCTTTTCCAGATGGGGGTAGAGGAGGGGTCGGTTTAATGACCCACCCTAACTATAAACTACCATATTATTCTTGTCAAGTTTTGTAGCATTGTAGCGTCAAGTTTGTTAACAATATTTAATATCATAATATTAAACCATCCTTAATAAAAATCGCGGTCGCGAAATATACTAAAGATACCGTTTATAAAATATTATTTTTTATTAAATCTTTATGACCTATATGTCTAAATTTGCAGCCTTGGCGTGAGTTTGAATGAAGATTTTTCTAGGCTCTACAAGTTTACCCATCAAAATATCAAATATTTTATCAGCCTCTTCTGCGTCTTCAATAGTCACATTTTTCAATGTCCTAGTCTCAGGATTCATAGTCGTGTCCCACAGCTGACCAGGGTTCATCTCCCCCAGGCCTTTATACCTCTGAATAGTTACTCCTTCTTTCATTTCACTTACTATCTTATCTTTCTCAGTATCGGCATAAGCATACTTAATGATCTTCCCTTTTTGAATCTTATATAGAGGAGGAAGAGCAATATACAGGTAACCCTGTTCAATAATCGGCTTATAATATCTAAAGAATAGGGTCAGAAGTAAGGTGCGAATGTGAGCACCATCAACATCAGCATCAGTGGCAATAATTATCTTATGATAACGAAGTTTTTCAACATTTAACTCTTCAGCGATAGCGGCCCCAAGCGCAATCACAAGAGATTTGATTTCTTTAGAAGCCAGCATCTTGTCTATACGCGCTCTTTCAACATTTAAAATCTTACCCCTCAACGGCAAAATTGCCTGAGTCCTTCTATCTCGAGCTTGCTTTGAAGAACCGCCGGCAGAATCTCCCTCCACTATGAAAAGTTCTGACTCACTAGCATCTTTAGACTGACAATCAGCGAGTTTGCCTGGCAAAGTCAACCCATCAAGAGCACCTTTCCTTAGTACGCTTTCCTTGGCGGCACTTGCAGCCTTCCTTGCCCTGTAAGCGAGGATGACTTTGTTCATTATGGATTTGGCATCACCTGGTCGCTCTTCAAGATAGGAAATAAAAGACTCACCAAAAACAGTTTCAACAGCACCACGAGCTTCAGTACTGCCGAGTTTAGCCTTGGTCTGTCCTTCAAATTGAGGGTCTCTTAATTTGACTGACACAATAGTCGTTATCCCCTCTCTCACATCATCTCCAGTAAGGTTATCTTCATCTGCCTTAAGAAAATTATTCTTTCTGGCATAATCATTCAAAATCCTAGTAAGAGCAGTCCTAAATCCCGTTAAGTGATACCCACCTTCACCGGTGCTTATGTTATTAGCGAAACTCACTTCTTTCAAAGTGATATTCTCTGTATACTGCAGAGCAACTTCCACAGATTCTACAGATCCGTCTTCAGGTCTCTTTTCAACATAAAAAATATTTTCATTGATCTTTTCTTCATCCTTATTTAGATATTCAACAAGAGAGACGATACCTCCTTCAAAATAAAAAGAATAAGATTTAACAGGGAGATTAAGCGTGTCTAAGTATAAGACACTATCAGCATCAACTTTCCCTTCATAATCTCTTAAATCTATAATCCTGATCCTTAGCGATTTCACAAGATAAGCTTGTTGCCTTAACCTATTCACAACCTTACTCCAATCAAAATCAATTTCTTTAAATATCTCTTTATCAGGCTCAAAAGTTATAACCGTTCCATTAAGTTTACTTGGGCCAACTTTCTTTACATTATTTTTCTTAACACCTTGGGAATATTCTTGTACGAACTTACCGCCGTCTCTATAAATCTCAGCTTTAAGCCATATAGACAAAGCATTCACGACGGAGATACCCACACCATGCAGACCGCCTGATATCTTATACGATTCGCCTCCGAACTTACCTCCGGCATGAAGAGTCGTCATAACCGTCTCTAAGGCGGAAACTTTCGTCTTTGCGTGAATATCAACTGGTATACCTCTTCCATCATCTGCAACCCTCACTCTGTTTCCCGGTAAAATAGCTACTTCTACTTCACTGGCAAAACCACCCATCGCTTCGTCACGAGAGTTATCAAAAACTTCCCAAATAAGGTGATGCAACCCGTCTATGCCGGTAGAACCGATATACATACCCGGTCTTTTACGCACCGGTTCAAGGCCTTCTAAAACATAAATATCAGAAGCCCCGTAATGGGGTTTATTTTCTTTAGCGCCTTGGACTTGTTTTTCGTCCTTTTTTACACTTTTTTTAGCTGATTTTTCTACCATATACATCTATATACTAACATATATGGCCATTTTCCTCCAGTATTTTCTAAAGGTTATTATGGGGACAAATTTATGCGCTCCTTCATCCCTAATCATAGAATCCGGGTCATGATAATAAAATCCTTTTATCTTATTATTTTCACTTTCAATCCCCGTCAAAGTCACCATATGAAATTTATCCATTTCTTTAAAATTTTTGAAAATAGAGACTATTACAGGAGATTTATTTTCCAACGAGGAAATTATTTTTTCTATTCCCTTTCCTATAATTACATCTTCATATTCACTAACCTCTTCCTTTTTGTTGATGTAGTCTATCTTATGACTTCTAAACTCTTGAGGATATGCCATAAGGCCATGATTCCTTGCAAGTAAAACCAAATGATTATGAGCCCAGCCATAAGCCGGCACATTACCTTCTATATATAACCCTTCATTTATCAACTCATCTGCTGATGGAGTATCCACACCGGACTCTAAACCATAAAAATCCATAACCATCTTCAAACATAAAATTCCACAAGAACGCGACATCCAGCTTGGGTCTGAAACATCAAGATATTGAGAATAATAAGGAATGTCTAAAATGTGTTTTGCCATAAATTTAGCCATTAGTTACTAGGGCTTAGTCAATAGTAATTTATCTTAAATCCTAATGACTAGTGGCTAATAACTATCTACTAGTTAATCTTCCTTACCTCCCACTCCGTCTTTTCATCCAACGCTTTTATAATCTTATTCATAAGCTCATTTATCTCACCTTCAGACAGCGTCTTGTCATAAGATTGAAAAACCAGACGAAACGCAAAAGATTTTCTCTCATCATTTTCATATATATCAAAAAGGTCTGTATCAAAAAGAAGTTCTCCGGCTGTATTCTCTATAACATCAAGCACCTCTTCAACTTTAGTGCGGAAGGGGATAAAGACAGAAAGATCCCTCACTGCCGATGGATACCGAGAAGCAGGAGAATATTCTCGCTCTTGGTTGGAGACATCTTTCAACTTCTCAAAATCAATCTCCCAGCCCAAGACTGGTTCACCATGGTCAGAAAAATTACTTATATAACCGATTATTTTATCGTCGTATTTTATGAGCGCCGTCTCTTCTCCATCATCGCTAAAACGCATACCTAATATGCCGAGTTTCTCAAAAAGGGTACTAAGCACACCTTTAATCTCATAAAATACCTCATGTTCTTTATTCTTCTTCTTGTCTTTATAGGCGAGTGCTCCGCCTATCATAGTTTTCTCATCAACACACTTCTCGTTCTTGATAAGACGAAACACTTCCCCAGCTTCAAACACTTTCACCTCGTCAAAATATTTAAGATTCTCCTCAATGTTACTTAAAAGCCCCATCGCAAGATTTGACCTCAAAAATTCTCTACCCCTTGCTATTGGATTCTCAAGCTCTATATCACCCCTTTTTACAAATGAATAATTATACACTTCACTAAAACCAGCACCCACAAAAATATCTTTTATCTTTCTTAATAATTCATAATTTTCATTCTTCACGGCCGGCGACAAGACGAAATGAGGAAGAACGGACGGTATATTCTCATAACCATATATCCTACCCACCTCTTCCACTAAATCTTCTTTTATCCTTATATCCAGACGCGCCGGTGGCACAGTCACAAGCAAAAGATCATCCTCTTCTGCCACCATCCTTCTAAACCCGCAAATCTTTTTAAATTGTTTTGATTTATTCAAATCTTCAACAATAATCCCACTACTGTTGTATCTTGAAGAATGTATCACTTTACCTTTCCCCATATACATACCACAATGATCAATCCCCTCTTTTACCTTATTCCCCTTCATGAAGTCTTTTGTTTCATAGTGAATCTTACCATTACCGGTATTTGAAAAAACCAGATCCCCAACTTTTAAATCTTTTTTATCCACCGGTTTGCCATAAAAATATTGGTCTATAGTCATCCTCGGAACCTGCACCCCTGAATGTGCAAAAACATAACTCACAAAAGAAGAGCAATCAAAAAATTCCGGCGCATCATACGAGACACTCGCGCCATATTTGTACGGCTTACCCTTTAAACTCTGTGCTATTTTAATGACATTATCAATCGGTTTTATCTTCTTAACCTCAAAACCTAATCTTACAAATATGTTGATAATATTATTTTCCGGAATATCAATCCCCAAGACAGAAGATACATCTTTAGGGTGGATACCCAGCTTATATTGGCTAACCTTCCGAGGGTAAAAGTCCTTTACGGCACTATTTTTACCACCGGCTTCTTTCAAAATCAGACCGGTTGCCATCTCTAAGGCACCCTCGGCAAGAATAGGAGATATTTCATTCTCAAATCTTACAGATGAATCATTCCTAATCCCCACTCGCCTTGAAGTCTTCCTTATATTTACCGGCTCAAAATTAGCCGCCTCTAAGATTATATTTCTCGTCCCGTTATCCACTCCTGCCCTATTTCCACCCTTTACTCCTGCAAGGGCAAGCGGACCGACATCATCGGCAATCACTAAAATACTTTCATCAAGTTCAACTTCCTGATTATTAAGAGTTGTAATCTTCTCTCCGGCTTTCGCTTTTCTCACTACGATACTCCCCTTCACTTTATCCGCATCAAAAGCGTGCATCGGCTGACCGACATCAAACATAACAAAGTTTAAGATATCAACTATATTATTTATAGACTTCTGACCTATTGCCTCAAGTCTGTCTCTGAGCCACTTCGGAGACGATTTAACTTTCACTCCTTCAACCATGACACTTGCGTAACGTCTGCACAAGGCAAGCTCTTTAACTTCTATATTAAAATCGGTCTTTAATTTATAGTTTTTTATTTTTAATTTCTCAATCTTCAATTTTGAATCAAGTATCGTAGCTATTTCCCTTGCAATGCCCTCATGACTCAAGCAATCGTGCGCCCTGTTTGGAGTAACATTAATATCAAGAACATAGTCACCTTTTTTCTTCTCAATGCCATCTACCTCTAAAGAGTGCATCGTTAAAAGATTGGCCAACTTTTCCGGCTTAGGGAGATCTTTCTTAAAATAACTTTGTAGCCACTTATAACTTACTAACATACTAGAATTGTTTTATGAATTTTAAATCTCCGGAATAAAGTAACCTCACGTCGTCAATCTTATACTTAAGCATAGCGAGCCTATCAAGCCCCATACCAAAAGCGAAACCTTTGTATTTTCTCGGGTCTAATCCGACACCCTCTAGGACGCTAGGGTGAACCATACCGGCACCGACAACTTCAAGCCATTTACCTTGTCTACCGGCAGGCAGGCCTTTCCCTCTCCTAATATCCACTTCAACTCCCGGTTCAACAAAAGGAAAGTAGCTTGGCCTTAGGCGTACTTCAATATCTTTGCTCTTATAAAATCTCTGGAAAAATACTTCCATGACCGCTTTCAGATTAGAAAGATTAAGATTCTTATCCACCATCAATCCTTCAACTTGATAAAATTGTGCTTCATGGGTCATGTCCGTCGCCTCATACCTAAAGACTCGCCCGGGAGCAATAATCCTCATCGGAGGATTATTGTTTTCCATATGACGGATTTGCACCGGAGAAGTGTGGGTGCGAAGGAGCAGTTTCTCTCCTTTCTTTGACTTCTTCTCGCTAAGACATAGATTGTTTTCTTTGTCTTTGATCCAGAAAGTGTCTTGCATATCTCTGGCAGGGTGATCTTTAGGAACGTTTAAGGCATCAAAATTATGCCACTCATCCTCAATCTGAAGACCTTCGGCAACCTCAAAGCCCATGCCGGAAAAAATCTCCGTAATATTATCAATGATTTGAGTTAATGGGTGAAGATGCCCCCGAGAAACCTTCTTTCCCGGCGCCGAAACATCTATCCAACTTGTATCGCCTTTTCCGCCTTGACGTTGATTTGTCTTGCTTTTCTTG
>PFDM01000028.1:22530-22769 GCA_002772825.1 Parcubacteria group bacterium CG10_big_fil_rev_8_21_14_0_10_38_31
TTTTCGGAAAAAGGAAAATCTAAGTAAAACAACCCCACCTACAAAGGACCGTCCTTTGTAGGTGGGGGTAGAAAAAATCTGGGACGTTGAGCCGTTTAGTTAGTGAGCCGTTTATTTTTTGTGTTGAGCCGTTTATTTCTTTTTTTATATTCTTCGGCGTTACCCAAAAGCGTCGCTCGTTTTGCTCGCTCCCTAGAAACCCCCTGTTTCTAGCGCTTCGCTGTTTTCCTACACGGGGA
>PFDM01000028.1:22783-27013 GCA_002772825.1 Parcubacteria group bacterium CG10_big_fil_rev_8_21_14_0_10_38_31
GTTACCCAAAAGCCCATATATCTGCCAAACATTAGACGAGTTTGAGCATCGAGAGCCGGGATGGATCCGAATATGTTGATAGTAAGAGGCACGAGCGCCCACTGAACCACCATAAACAAATAGATGAACCTTGAGCGGTGTTTAGGCTTAGGGGGTAAGAAACTCATAGATACAATGACAGACAAAATCAAGCCAAGCATTGCAAGCATCATTAAATCTCTCGTGATAATAGGTAGATTATAAGAAAGGAGTGTCTCATTAAATGCCTGTCCGCCCAAAGCAAGCGGAGCCCATCCTAACAAAAATATTATAAGCGGATTAGTAGCCAAAGACCAAAATCCCTCCAGTTGGACAAAAGAAATATGGAACTTCTTTCTAAGTGGTATTTTTTTATTCTTTAAAAAGATAAAGAGAATATATGGTATGTTCTCTACCCCCCAAGACCAGCGTCTCTGTTGCTTATATGTATTTTTAACTGTTTCAAAAAAAGATGACGCCAAATTCGCATCCATAGATACCGGATAAGACAATGGCACCACATCATAACCTCCATTATAATAAGAAAAAGCATTCCAGAAGATACGAGAATCTTCAGAGACCATATTTTTCTGCCAGTAACCTATGTCGTAGAGGGCCTTAAAGCTTATTGAGTGAGATGAAAAAGTAGCAAGTCTCTCCGGCCTCTCTTGTTGGATCATCTGCCAAAATGTGCCACTTGTCGCAACCACCCTAGAGAAAGATGGCGCCTCCCATATGTTGTTGTTATAAACAGGGACAGGTTGAAATGAAGAGTGATATGGATCTTCAGCGGTAAGAAAGCTCCAAGTTAAACAAAGAAAATACTGCGAATAGACGCGAGTATCTATATCAAAAGCCGATACAAGAACATCTTCATATTTTATACTATTCTTATCCAACACTCTCACCCTCGCCTCTTCTGTGGCGAAACTTATGTTTGAACCCTTACCAGCCATTTCACCCGGCATATCGCTAGGATGACTAGTGATAATAAACTCACCGAAAGCTTCGCTATATTTTCTAAAGATATCCTCTGCCGTGTCTTGAGAAGTCACTCCTGCTCGCTCTTCACGCGCCAAGACAATGATCATCTTCTCCTTATTCCACTTACTATCAATCAAAGCTTCTATTGTCTTTGAAATCACGTCAAAATCTTCTTTATAGAAAGGGAGGATGACAAGTTGCCAAATATTATCATATTTTATATTCTCCATCCTCTTTTCCCAGTCAAGATTGATGTTGTGCTTCATCCTCCTCCAACTGGATTTAAGATGAAAAGAAAGGTAAGCTGTCTTCACTAGCCAATAGATATCAAAAGTTATTATAAAAAAGGCCGCCCAAATAGGTTCCCCCCAAGACAGAAAGATAAGCCCCAAGAGACTTCCCCAAGATAAGACTCCTGGCAAAATCTCAAGCGCCCGATAAATAACCCTATCTCTGCCGACAAGGTCGCTCGCCCTCCCCACATGAAGACGCTGACTGTGTTTCATCATCATATATCTAAAGTATAACTTTTTTGAATGTTTTGCAAAATATCAGAAAATATTCTATACTTTATGGCAATGTTATCAACCACAAACATAATCATCTATATCCTTGGAGGCCTTTCAATAATCCTCCTTATATGGATTATTATGTTTGAGCTTCGTTTAAAAAAACTATTCCAAGGAGGCAAACCGGAAGGTTTAGAAAATCTTTTAATAAGAATGAATGCTGATTTCAAGGAATTAACAGATTCTAATAAAGAGATGGAAAAATATCTAAGTGGAGTGGAAGACAGACTCAAGAGCACCATTCAAAACGTAAGGATGATACGCTTTAACCCTTTTAATGATTCCGGTTCAAACCAAAGTTTCGCTATGTCCCTACTCAACGAGGACGGCAACGGCGTAGTGATAACGGGCATTCATTCAAGAGAAAAAATAAATGTCTACGCGAAGCCGATTACCAACTTTCAATCTGAACACAAGCTTACAGCTGAAGAAGAAGAGGTTATAAAGAAAAAAATCATCAATTAATTTTCCTAATCTTTGTCAGTCAGTGTCAAATTATATAACTGCCGGTAAAGCTTGCGATTGGATATTACTTTTTAAATATTATGACTGAAAAATCACAAAATAAGAATATTATAAAAAGACCGCCCGTTGTGGTTGTAATGGGTCATGTTGACCATGGCAAATCAAAGCTACTTGATTATATAAGGAAGAGTAATATCGTTGACAAAGAAGCCGGTGGTATCACTCAACATATAGGAGCTTATGAAGTGGAAGTTCACCCCGCATCTGGTAGCGAAGGAAAAGGAGAACTTATAACCTTCCTTGATACACCTGGACATGAGGCCTTTGGAAAGATGCGCTCCCGAGGGGCTAAGGTTGCCGACATCGCAATCCTTGTGGTCGCGGCAGACGAAGGAGTGAAGCCCCAGACTGTCGAAGCGATAAAGATTACTCAAGAAGAAAATATCCCCTTCATCGTAGCGATAAGCAAAATAGACAAGCCAAATGCCGAACCAGATAGGATTAAAAATGAACTTGCGTCAAATAACGTCTTCGTGGAGGGCTTTGGTGGGACTGTCTCTGTAGTGAACATCTCTGCAAAGACAGGAGAAGGGGTACCTGAATTACTTGAGACAATACTTCTCACTGCCGATATGGAAGATCTTAAGGCCGACAAAGACGCTAACGCTAGTGGGGTAGTGATAGAAGCAAACTTGGACCAAAAACGAGGCATAACCGCAACTCTCCTTATAATTGATGGCACGATAAAGAAAGGAATGTTTGTCACGTCGGGAGATGCATTGGCACCGGTAAGAATTTTTGAAGACTTCAAAGGAAAACAAACTGAAGAGAAAAGTTTCTCCTCCCCTATTAAGATAATAGGATTTGATAAACTGCCTAAAGTCGGATCTAATTTCCAAACTTATACAACCAAGAAAGATGCCATTGAAGCAATATCTCTATTTAGAAAAACAGCAGTAATTCAAAATAAAGATCAAGTAAATAAAGAAGGTAAAATTATAATATCCATCATCATAAAAACTGACGTTATCGGCTCCTTAGAAGCGATAGTAAGTGAGATAAATAAACTTTCAGAAGAAAAGATACTGATAAATATCCTTCGTCAGGGTGTGGGCACCATAAACAAAGATGACGCAAAAATAGCTTCAAGCGCAAAAGATGCTTATATCATCGGATTTAACGTAAAGACTGAGTTAGGGGTTAGCGATTTCGCAGAAAAGTTTAACATAAAAATAAAAAACTTTGACATAATATACGCTATAACCGACTGGCTAAAAGAAGTGATTACTGAGAAGAAGTCGGCATTTGAACAAGAAAATATTTCCGGGGAAGTAAAAGTCTTAAAGATTTTTGAGGCAAAAGGAAGCAAATACACTTTAGGTGGAGAAGTTGTAAGCGGAGAGATTAAGCCGAATATGGCAGTAAACATAAAAAGACGCGGAACTGTCATCGCCAAAGGAGAGCTATTAAGTCTCCAGAAAGGCCCGGAAAAAATAGAAAGTATTTCCGAAGGTGAACAATTCGGAGCTGTAGTTGAATCAAGGGTTGAAATAGTAAAAGACGACCATCTTGAAATTTTCACAAAATTAGATTAATCTATTACAATGAGTTTGCGTCAAGAAAAAGTAAATTCACTGTTGAGGAATCTTGCCGCGAAATTCTTAGCTCGAGAATTAGACAGGAAAACGCTTGTCAGTGTAACCAATATAAAAGTATCTTCTGACTTGAAAAATGCCACGGTATTTATTATTGTATTTCCAGAGAAGGAAGAAGGGGTAATATTAGGCAAGATCAGACCGGGAGAATTCAGAGGTTTTGTAAAAGAAAATATGAAGACAAAATTTTTACCGGCCTTTGAATTCAAGATAGACGAATCATTAAAGAAAGAAAGGAAAATGGATAAATTGATTGATAGCACCAAGTAATTTGCCAGTCAACCAGACAGCCATGACAAACACGGCCTGGTAGCCAAGTGGTAAGGCAAGGGTTTGCAAAACCCTTATACGGGAGTTCAATTCTCCCCCAGGCCTCAAGGATTTGATGCCGAAGTGGTGGAATGGTATACACGCATGACTTAAAATCATGTCCCGTAAGGGATGAGGGTTCGAGTCCCTCCTTCGGCATAAGGAATGAGATGAGAAGCGGTAAGAATGTTCAAGGGTTCGTCGTGTACTACTAAAGAGTACACGACGCC
>PFDM01000051.1 GCA_002772825.1 Parcubacteria group bacterium CG10_big_fil_rev_8_21_14_0_10_38_31
CATGGCTTCAGGATAATGATTATCCTGTTCACTACACTCCGGAGATGGTCAGAGCGCAGAAACAAGCTGTCTATGACGCTGGCCTCACATCTTGGATGTTGTGGGACGCGGCTAACACTTATACACGGGAAGCTCTTGATTAAAATAAAGACCTCCACCTTGTCATCATTCCGCCCTTTCTACATTACCAAACTCACAACATTTACATCCGTTATCTTCGTCAAAATCAATAATAAATCAGAAATTAGGCTTCCTTCAGAACGGTCTTCAAATCAAACCTGAACCCGGAATTTTTCCACTCAGTCACTCGTTTATTTATAATTAATCCTCTAAAGGATGAAAATGTCGTGAAATTGGTAATTTTATCAAGTGTGGCAATTGATTGTTGAACTTAGTAATTTACGTTTTACATGTTTTTGTCGGATGTGGTATAATTTTTTTAATGTACAATAAAAAAAGTATCAAAAATGAAGTGAAAGACATCACTTATTTTGCGGAAGCTAATTTTAGAAATAAACACCAGCGTTTCGGTATAAAATCCGACGACAGGACAAAGCATGTTTATGTCATTGGGAAGACGGGTATGGGTAAGTCCACCATGCTTGAGAACATGGCGGTGCAAGATATTCAGAATGGCGAGGGGATAGCCTTTATAGATCCTCACGGTAGCACAGCAGAACTTCTCCTTGATTATGTGCCGGAAGATAGGATAGATGATGTCATATATTTTGCTCCGTTTGATACGGAGTATCCTATCTCATTTAATGTCTTGGAAGACGTCGGTTATGACAAGCGTCACTTGGTGGTGGCGGGTCTGATGAGCACCTTTGAAAAGATTTGGGTTGATGCTTGGTCTGCCCGAATGTCATATATTTTGAGCAATACTCTTTTGGCCTTGCTTGAATATCCGAATTCAACACTTATGAGTATTAACAGGATGCTTGCCGATAAGGAATACCGGAAGAAAGTCGTAGACAATATCACTGACCCTACGGTGAAGTCCTTCTGGGTGGATGAATTTGCCAAATATACAGACAGATACGCTCAAGAGGCGACACCGGCCATCCAGAACAAGATAGGTCAATTCACTTCCAACCCATTGATAAGAAATATCATCGGACAACCGAGGACGAGTTTTGATATGCGTAAGTTGATGGATGAGAAGAAGATTATTATCATCAATCTTTCAAAAGGGCGACTGGGCGAGCAAAACGCTAATCTCTTGGGGAGTATGCTTATCACTAAGATCTATCTTGCTGCTATGTCTCGCGCCGATGTCTCAAATGAAGATCTTAAGAAGTTACCGCAATTTTATTTTTATGTTGATGAGTTCCAATCTTTTGCCAATAAATCTTTCGCTGATATTTTGTCTGAAGCGAGGAAATACAAGTTAAACTTAACCATCGCTCATCAATATATAGAGCAGATGTCTGAAGAGGTAAACGCGGCTGTGTTTGGCAACGTCGGGACGATGATTGTATTTAGAGTCGGTGCTTATGATGCCGATGTTTTAGAGAAAGAGTTTGCCCCTGAATTTATAGCGCAAGACATAGTGAATCTTGGTTTCACTCAAATATATCTTAGGTTGATGATAGATGGCGTGGGTTCAAGACCTTTTTCAGCTTCCACTTTGCCCCCTATTTCCAAACTTGAGAATTCTTTTAAAGAAAAAATAATTGAATCTTCCAGAAGAAACTATGCTATCCCAAGAAAGAAGGTAGAGGATTTGATAAAGAAGTGGCATGAAGACGGTACGTCGACTGTCTTAAACAAACCCGAGTCTATAATGGCTAAGGTTAAGAAAGAGGATAAAACTTTTATGAAGAAGTTGAGCCCGGCTCCAACCCTAAGTGTAGTAGCAGAAGTAAAGAAAAAAGAGGTTGTCACGCCGGAGGCACCTCAAATGTTTTCGGCCGAGTGTTCTGTCTGCGGTAAGAAGACTTACGTCCCCTTTGAACCGGATGGGAAGAGGGCCATCTATTGTAAAGACCATAAAAATAATTCTCATCAAGTTAAGACAGACTACAAAAAACCGGAAGAGAAGATTTATGTTAAACCAAATCTTCCTCTTGATGCGTTGAAAGACAAATCAGGCATGAACACTTTTAAAAATAATGAAAAGGCGAATTACATCAAGAAAGATAATAGTTCAAAGACGAGCGCTAATCTAAGTGCCTTAAGGGAGGCATTAAATGAAATAGTGACAAGCAATGAACCGGAAATAAAAAGAAAAAGTGGCATATTAAAACCCGGGCAAAATGTAAAGTTTGATTAGTGTGAAAGATTATATTATTTTTTTAATTTTAATATCATTTTTTATCCCCAAATTAGTTTTCGGACAAGTTGTTGTAAGTGAAATAATGTATGACTTGAAAGAGGGGGCAGATTCTGGAAGGGAGTGGATTGAGGTTAAGAACAATGGTAGCGAGCTTGTCGATTTGAGTACCTGGAAACTTTATGAAGATAAGGTTAATCACTCACTCAATCTTTTTAAAGGGGACAGTTCTTCTATTGCCTCGGGAGGATACGTCATCTTAGCTGATAATGCGGAAAAATTTTTAACCGATTGGCCGGAATTTAAAGGGACTGTCTTTGACAGTTCTTTTTCTTTGAAAAATGATGGAGAGACTTTGGTCATAAGAGATGGATCCTTGAGTGATATCAATCGGGTTGATTATGTCTCCGAATGGGGAGCCGGTGGAGATGGTAATTCTCTGCAATTAATAAATGGGGAATGGGATGCGAGGCTTCCAACACCCGGGTATTCAAGTGATAGAATTTTATCCCTGACAGAGACTAATCCCTCACTGCAAACACCTACTCCCGCTGTCGCTTCTTCTTTTCCCGTAGAGTCTCAAATTTACGCTTTTGCTTCGGGCGACACAGTCGGTGTCGCTGGAGGCGTCCTTGAGTTTGAAGGGTTGGCCCTAGGATTGAAAGAAGAGCCACTTTCAAACGCAAGATTCTTGTGGAATTTTGGCGATGGTTCTTCAAAAGAGGGAAAGAAAGTATCCCATGTTTATAATTACCCCGGGGACTACATCGTGTTTTTAGATGTTTCTGCCGGTGAGTATTCTTCTTCCGGTAGAATGAATGTAAAGATTACTAAAAGCAGTATTAAGATTTCTAATATTGAGATTGACTCTAGGGGGGAATTTTTAATTGAACTCTATAATGATTCAGATGAGGAGGTCAACATATCTTACTGGTTGTTGAAGTCGGGGAATACAACTTTTTCTTTTCCTAGAAACAGTATTATGGGGGTAAGGAGTAAATTAGTATTTCCTTCTTCGCTAACAAAGTTAAACATAGTTGAGGGCGGAAATGTGGATATCCTTTACCCTAATGGTTCCGTCTTTTATTCATTTGAAGTTAATGTTAAATCACCCTCAGATAATCCGCCTCAAGTGTATAAAGGAGATGTCTCAAGTCCGAGTGAGATTGAATTAAATAATGAATACACACCTCAAGATATTGTTAAGATAGGAGATAAGGGTTCGGTGTTAGAAGAGGAAGTAGTTACCTCTCCGTTATCCGGACAAGAGGCGAGCATGATATCATTCTCAAGCAAAGATAAAAAGAGCAATAGATGGATATTTTTTGTCGCTGGTTTTAGTCTGATTGGTATCTTAGGGGCTGTGTTTGTGGGGAGAGGCAGACAGATTTCTTGATGTAACCTTTTGGCTTTATCCACAACTGGGTATTATAATCGCTTCCAATAGAAGCTATTATATAGATAACTTTAAAAGAAGGTCGATTTTTTGAAGTTATCCCGCCTCTGGCGGGTAAATATGCATATTTGTCCGCTCCATCTTTCATAGTCTATGGATAAGTGGGTCGGCGGAATAACTTTATTAATTAAAACGAAATAAAATATAATTATGTTACAAGATTGGAGTAATATATTAACTACTTCTTTCAACGATGTTTGGGTGGGAGTTCTAAACTTTGTCCCTAAACTTATTATCGCTGTTATCATATTCATCATTGGATGGATAATAGCGGTAGTTATAGGCAGATTGGTATCTCAACTCATACGATCATTGAAAGTTGATAGAGTGCTTCAGAATATCGGGGCAGAAGAACCTCTTTCAAAAGCTGGTTTTCGTCTTGATACAGGAGCTTTCATTGGAGGTCTAGTTCGATGGTTCATAATCATCGTCTTCTTTGTGGCGATTGCTGATGTGTTTGGCCTAAGTCAGGTCAATATCTTCTTGCAAATGATTCTCGCTTACTTGCCGAATGTAATAGTGGCGGCAATAATACTTGTTGTTGCAGCTCTTGTTGCTGATGCGGTAAAGAGGATTGTTGCGGGTTCAGCTAAGGCTGCTGACCTTCCTTCTGCTGAGCTTCTCGGAGGAGTAGCTAAATGGGCTATCTGGATCTTTGCGATTCTTGTTATGCTTTCACAGTTGGGAATTGCCGGTCCTTTTGCTCAGACTCTGTTTACAGGGTTAGTGGCTATGCTTGCGATTGCCGGCGGTCTCTCTTTCGGTCTCGGAGGAAAGGAAGCTGCTGCTCGTTTTATAGAGAAGTTGAAGAACGACATAAGCAAATAATAAGGTATAAGTTTTACTTATATTTTATATAGGTTAAACCCCTATACATGAATTTCATGTATAGGGGTTGACTTATAAATCGGCATATATATACTAGTATAGTAGTTATGAAAATACTGATAAATAAAAGTTTCAATAAGTGGTCAAGGTGATTCCTTCTGTTTATGGTATAACCTTTGCCGCTTAAATAAGCGGCTTTTATTTTTTCGGAACGACAGAACATTTAAAATTAAATAGTAGCTAAAATTAGAACAAATATATAAAAAGTTTATAAATTTCCTAGTAGGAAATAAGAGCATATGGTGGATGCCTTGACTTAAAGAGGCGATGAAGGACGTGGCTAAGCTACGATAAGCTTCGGGGAGGTGCCAAGCAACCTTTGATCCGGAGATGTCCGAATGGGGAAACCCGTCAGAGTAAAGCTCTGTCAGGCGCTTTTAAAAGCGTTAGCTAACCCGCTGAAGTGAAACATCTCAGTAAGCGGAGGAAAAGAGAAAAATTTTTATTCCCTAAGTAGCGGCGAGCGAAAAGGGAATAGCCCAAACCTGATCGCATCACA
>PFDM01000007.1:0-409 GCA_002772825.1 Parcubacteria group bacterium CG10_big_fil_rev_8_21_14_0_10_38_31
ATAGCCGTGAGTGGCGATGTGCCATGGCAAGAACGAATTAAAGCATTTAAGGAAATCGGGGAAGATGTTCTCAGAGAACTCTCTTTAAGTTCCTCTATGCAATATGTAGATTTAAGCGGTGATGACATCACCGAAGGAGAGATGCGTATTGCAGGACTCAAGAAAGAAAAAGCTCTTGAAAGTCTGAGGTGTGTATTGCCGGAAGTTTTTAAGAAAAAAAGAAATAGAGTTATGATTGAAGAAGTGGAAGTTTCCTTTGACCTTGACGGAGAGGAGATAGATGAAGTCATCGTGAATCCGCATTGCCCCGTGTAGTATATAAACTGCACGGGGCTTTCTTTTTTGTTTACTTGGTATAAGATTGTCTATATATCCCTCACCTGAAAAAAGAGGGAAAGTTTTGATTTTC
>PFDM01000007.1:430-5287 GCA_002772825.1 Parcubacteria group bacterium CG10_big_fil_rev_8_21_14_0_10_38_31
TGAGATACCGAGAAACAAGATGATAGTCTTTACCGGCCTTTCCGGTTCTGGTAAGTCTTCGCTCGCCTTTGACACTATCTTTGCCGAAGGGCAGAGGCGTTATGTAGAATCTCTCTCCGCTTATGCGAGACAATTCTTAGCTCAGATGCAGAAGCCGGATGTTGATGAGATACAAGGTCTTTCACCTGCTATATCCATAGATCAAAAGTCTCGTTCATCAAACCCGCGTTCAACAGTGGCGACCATCACAGAGATTTATGATTATCTGCGTGTCTTATACGCGAGGATAGGGAAGCCCCATTGTCTTAAATGTGGAAGAGAGATTCAACGCCTCTCAAACGAAGAAATAATAAATGTTATTTTAAAAAATATTTCAAAAGTCAAAAGTAAGGTTAAAGCCAAATCTAAGCCCGGAAGCGTCTTGGTCTTTGCCCCTGTCGTGCGTGGGAGGAAAGGTGAGTATTATCAACTTCTTTATGACCTTTTAGGTAAAGGTTATGAGAGCGTAAGGGTAGACGGTAAGATAAAGAAACTTCGCGGGCAGATAATATTGGCAAAGAACAAGAAGCACGATATAGATATCTTAATAGATGAGATACCTCTCTCCGGTGAAGATAAAGTGAAAGGTGATTTTAGGTCACGGTTGGCTGAGTCTGTAGAGCTGGCGCTCCGCGAGGCGGAGGGGGTAGTTAAGATTAATTTCCCAGATACGGACGAAGAGTTTTTAATGTCCTCTTCTTTCTCTTGCCCTCATGACGGCTTCTCTTTTCCTGAGATTGAGCCACGCCTATTTTCTTTTAATTCACCTTATGGGGCATGTCCGGCTTGTCATGGGCTGGGAACTAAGCATCTTTTTGGCAGTGATCCGTGTGAAGTTTGCCACGGCGCTCGTCTGAGGGAAGAGGCCTTGCATGTGTTCGTGGGTGATCTGTCTGTCGGAGTAGGTAAAAATATAGTTGACCTCATCGCTTTATCTATAACTGATGTTGTGAAATTCTTTAAAGATTTAAAGCTTAGTGACCGCGATAAGGAAATATCTAAAGTATTACTTAAAGAGATTGAAAACAGATTGCAGTTTCTTCTCTCCGTTGGACTTGATTATATGTCTCTTGATAGGCGAGCCAATACTCTCTCTGGTGGAGAAGCACAGAGGATAAGACTCGCCTCTCAGCTTGGTTCGCAGTTGGTGGGGACACTCTATGTGCTTGATGAGCCGACTATTGGTTTGCACCAGAGAGACAATGACCGGCTCATAAAGACTCTTAAGGATCTCCAGGCCTTAGGCAATACAATCATTGTGGTTGAACACGATGAAGATACTATCTTGGCCTCGGATTATCTGGTAGATATTGGTCCAGGTGCCGGAGTACATGGAGGAGAGATTGTCGCCTCAGGATATTTGGAAGATCTATTGAAAGATAAATCAAGGAAAGTTAAATCGCTTACTTTAGATTACTTGAAGGGAGATGCTGTCATTCCCATACCTGAAAGAAGAAGAACCTCTGAAAAGGGGGCTATTAAGGTGAGGGGAGGGAAAATCTTTAATATAAAAGATCTAAACATTGATATACCTTTGAGTAAATTTTGTGTCATAACTGGTGTTTCGGGGAGTGGTAAGTCAACATTACTTTATGAGATTCTTTATAAGAATCTTCAGGCACGGTTTGACAGGAGATACAGGAGTAATGAAATTTTTAATTGTCAGTCTTTTACCGGCACGGAATATCTATCAAGGGTTATAATGATAGATCAATCACCTATCGGCAGGACCCCTCGTTCCAACTCGGCGACATACACTGGTGCTTTCACCTACATACGAGACATCTTCGCTTCCACTGAAGAGTCTAGGGTGCGTGGCTGGGGACCCTCTAGATTTTCTTTTAATGTGAAAGGGGGAAGGTGTGAGTCTTGTCAAGGACACGGCACAGTAGCGGTAGAGATGCATTTTTTACCGACTGTTTATGTCCGATGTGATATTTGCGGAGGGAAACGCTTTGATAAAGAGACTCTGGATGTAAGGTATAAGAAGAAGAATATTTTTGAAGTGCTTAAAATGACCGTTGAAGAAGCCCTTGATTTCTTTGAAGATATCCCGGCTATTTACGATAGGTTGAAAACTTTAAACGATGTGGGCTTGGGCTACCTGGAGCTTGGGCAGTCGGCTACAACTTTGTCCGGAGGGGAAGCGCAAAGGGTAAAAATATCTTCGGAGCTTTATAGGCCAATGGTCCAGAAAACTATTTATCTTCTGGACGAACCAACTGTCGGTCTTCATTATGAGGATGTGAAAAATCTTCTTGGAATATTGAACAAGTTAGTAGACAAAGGGAACACCGTCGTCCTTATAGAGCATAATATGGACGTGATAAAGAGTGCTGATTATATCGTGGATATGGGGCCAGAGGGTGGTTCAGGTGGTGGAAAAGTAGTAGTGAAAGGTCCACCTGAGGCGGTGGTAAATGAGAATAGTTCTCACACGGGTTCTTATCTTAAGAAGTGGTTAAAAAAGAAATAAAAAATCCGCCACACTAAACAGTGGCGGATTATGATAATGTTGTCACGGCAGATTATTAAAATCCTCCGCATTTGTATAAGCCTATTGCGATTTCTCGAGCTTCCTTCAGCCGGAATCTACTGCGTTCTATGAATTCTTTTTTTGATAGGTTATCAAGATGTGCCCATTCATTTAATTCATGCATTGAGTGAATGAAAATTATATGATTGAAATCACCTTTAAAGAGAGATGATTTGCCGGCCATACTGTCCAGTTTTTTTATTATCGTTTCAAGTACCCTTATCGTCTTGTCAATTATCTTGAATGCATCGTTAAACATTATACGATCTTTTTCTGTGTAGTTGGAGCAACTGTTTTTAGCTACCTCATTTGCAATCGCTAATGTTTCTTTGATTTTTACCTCATATTTTAAGACGATAGTCGTATTTGAACGGAGCTTGTCCCATTGCTCTAATGCCTCCATTTTATATGTTTCGGCGTTGAGGAGATTCTCTGTGTATACTTTGTCAGGGTAGTTTCTAAGCACTGAGGAATATACAGGAACTGATAATACTGACAGCAAGACAATAAGCATTATTATCTTCTTCATATTACCTCCTTTGCTTTTGCTTGTTAAGTTAAAGAGCGTTGTATCTATATTATTTATATAACATTCTGAGGATATGGTAAATAGATATTATTTTTGATAGTCTTTAATATATGAAGTTAAGAGATCAGGTAAAAAATTTTCCACAAAATCCCGGTGTTTATTTTTTCTTAGACAAGAAAGGGGATCCTCTTTATATTGGTAAGGCGACATCTTTGCGATCTAGAGTGACGTCTTATTTTAGGAGTTCGCCGAGGCGAATAGATGTAAGAATTAGCGAAATGGTCGGATTGTCCACCAAGATAAAATTCCAAGAAACAGACAGCGTCCTTGAGGCGCTGATACTTGAAGCAAATCTGATAAAGAAATATCAGCCAAAGTATAATATTAAAGAAAAGGATGATAAAAGTTTTAATTACATAGTTATCACTAAAGAAGATTTTCCCAGAGTGGTAGTTCTTCGTCGTCGCGATATTGAGAAGAGCCAAAGGAAGGCCAAGGATTTAAAAGTGAAGTATTTGTTTGGTCCATTTCCAGAGGGAGGAAACTTAAAAGAGGCGCTTAAGATTATTCGTAAGATTTTTCCGTTTAGAGATAAGTGCCTGCCTGCCCGTGGCAAGCCTGCCACTGGCAAGCCTGCCACTGGCAAGCCTTCCACGGCAGGCAAACCCTGTTTTAACAGACAAATAGGGCTTTGTCCGGGGGTCTGCACAGGAGAGATTTCAAAAGCCGATTATGCCAAGACGATAAGAAATATAAAACTGTTTTTTGAAGGGAAGAAAAAAGATGTGATAAGAAATTTAAAGAAAGAGATGATTGTCTTTGCAACGAAGCGTGAATTTGAAAAAGCAGGCATTATAAAAAATAAAATTTTTTCTTTGAGTCACATACAAGATGTCGCTCTTATAAAAGATCCACCTCCACTTGGAAGCTCAGCTTCCAAGTGGAGGATAGAGGCTTATGATGTGGCGCACTTGTCTGGCAAGTTTACTGTCGGTGCTTTTTCAGTTTTAGAGAATGGCAAGCTTAATAAGTCAGAATATCGCTTGTTTAAGATTAAAGAGGCAAAAGGTCCAAACGACACAGCTTCCTTGAGAGAGATTTTACTGCGAAGATTTTCTCATAAAGAGTGGCCTTTACCTAACTTAATCGTCGTAGATGGTGGCAAGGCGCAGAAGAATATGACAGAGAAAGTATTGAGAGAAAATAAATTAAAAATACCGGTAGTGAGCGTCGTAAAAGACGATCGGCACAGGCCTTCTAATTTTTTGGGTTTAAAAAAATATATTGATAACTTCAAGAAGGAGGTACTTCTTTCTAATCACGAGGCACATCGGTTTGCTATCGGGTATCATAAAAAGTTAAGGTCTGTGATATAATTGCAAGAAGAAATTGATATGTTAAATATTAGAAACTTTAATTTATGGCAAGGATAAAAGTAGGAATTTTCAGAGGAGGACCATCTGGCGAATATGAAGTGTCCTTAAAGACAGGCGGAAGTATTATATCCGCGCTTCTTCAGTCTTTTCCACTCAAGTATCAACTTAGGGATATCTTCATTTCAAAAAGTGGAGAGTGGCATCTTAATGGATTGCCGACAACTCCTCAGGGAGTTTTTAAAGATATTGATATCGCCTTTAATGCTCTTCATGGTAGCTATGGTGAAGACGGCAAGATTCAGCAAATCTTTGATAGTTTCCGAACCCCTTATACCGGCTCCGGGGTTACTTCTTCTCTTCTTGCTATGGATAAATCC
>PFDM01000044.1 GCA_002772825.1 Parcubacteria group bacterium CG10_big_fil_rev_8_21_14_0_10_38_31
AGCTGACTCAAACGGATAAATCTAATATAATGCAAAAATAGACTATTATAAATAATAAAAAAATATGAAATTAAAAATACAATATATAGGCTTAGGGAAAATGGGACTCAATATGATAGAGCGTTTACTAGAGAAAGGCTACGAGGTATCGGCCTTTGATGTAAGCGAGGAAGCAAAAAAGAAAGCCCAGATAGTCGGAGCACAAGTATTTGATTCTGTTGAGAAACTTGTCAGATCAAAAGAGAGTCCGCGACTAATCTGGATAATGGTGCCTCATAAATTCGTTGATGACGTCTTAGAGAAAATTACCCCTATCTTAGATCATGGCGATACTGTTATTGATGGCGGTAACTCTCCATACAAAGAATCTATCAGACGCGCTAAAGAGCTTAAAGAGAAGAAAATTAACTTCTTAGATGTCGGAGTGTCAGGTGGACCGGGTGGAGCCAGAAACGGCGCCTCACTTATGGTGGGCGGGAAGAAAGAAGATTATGAAAAATACGAAGAGTTATTTAAAGACCTGTCTGTGCCGGAGGGCTACGGACATATGGGCGACCATGGTGCCGGACACTTTGTGAAGATGGTCCACAACGGCATAGAATATGGCATGATGCAGGCCATCGCCGAAGGCTTTGCTATTATGAAAGAGTCGCCCCTACACCTAAACCTTACAAAAATAGCCGAAGTGTATGACCGCGGGACTGTTATAGAGTCACGGCTGATAAGCTGGCTTGGAAAAGCTTTTAGAGAAGAAGGCGAAGACTTGAAAAAAATTTCCGGTAAAATCTCTCATAGCGGAGAAGGTCTTTGGACAGTGGAAACGGCCAAAGAATTGGGAATATCTGTTCCTGTTATCAATGACGCCTTGCAATTTCGTATAGACTCCCAAGAAGGCCCTAGTTATACAGGGCAAATTGTCTCTGCCTTGAGAAACCAATTTGGTGGCCATGAAGTTAAAGAAAAGTAAAAAAAATATGCACGCCTCCACCTCGTCGTCATCCCGCCATCTTTAGTAATGTATACATTACTAATTTCACGTCATTTACATCTATTCTCATCGTCAAAATCAATAATAAATCAGAAAATAGGATTCTGAAGAATTTCCCTTCCGCCAGCTGGCGGAAACCAGAAATTTTATATTCAGTCACTCGTTTATTTATAATTAATCCTCTAAAGGATGAAAAATAAGGCATCATTATTTAGTAAGTATTGCAATTGATTGTTGGACTTTGGAATGTCACCTCATAAGGTTAACTGTACAAAAAGATTGACAAATTATTGTTATTAAGATATTATTATCAAACAAGCTAGAGTCTCACTAATAATAGTAGCGAGCCGAAGAATTGGCTCGCTACTATTAGTTTGAAAGACGAGCTTCTAAAAAAATATGTATAAACAAAACTTCAAAAGAAGACCGTTTCGTAAAGGACCGCCATCTGGTAATGGACGTCGTTTTCATGCCGGACACAGGATAAAGAGCCAAGGGATTGATATTTCTAAATTTGTTAATAGGGCTGTGGAAAATGAGGTGTCAGCACCCTTTGTTCCTGAACACTTATTTAAAGATTTTAATATTAGAGAGGAGCTTAAAAAAAACATTCTAGCTAAAGGATACGAATCCCCGACTCCTATTCAAGACAAGATAATACCTCATATTCTTAACGGGTCTGATGTTGTAGGTATAGCAAACACAGGAACAGGTAAGACTGGGGCGTTCTTGATACCACTTATAAATAAAGTGTTGATGAGTCACAAAGAAAATGTGCTTATCGTCGCACCTACTCGTGAGCTGGCTATCCAGATCAATCAAGAACTTAAAGATTTCAGCAGATATCTGAAAATATTTTCCGTATGCTGTGTCGGTGGCGCGCATATCGGAAGGCAAATATCAGAGCTTAAACGCCCTCATCGCTTTATCATCGGCACACCAGGCAGAATCAAAGATTTAAATAAAAGAAAATTAATAGATTTCTCAAGATTCAACACCATCGTGCTTGACGAAGCGGATCGTATGCTTGATATGGGTTTTATAGAAGATATGAGATTTATGATGTCTCGCTTACCAAAAGAACGACACACTCTATTTTTCTCTGCCACCCTGTCAAAAGACATTGAAAAACTTATTGCAGAATTTCTTAATAAGCCCATCACTGTCTCTGTAAAGACACGCGACACCGCCAGTAGCGTAGATCAAGATATCATAAGACTGAAACATGGCGAAGATAAGATAGAAGTGCTTCATAATCTACTCACTAAACCCGAATTCAATAAAGTGCTTATCTTTGGTAAGACAAAGCACGGAGTAGAAAAATTATATGCTACCCTCGCCAAGAGAGGACTCCGTGTTGAATCTATTCATGGAGATAAAAATCATTCCAAAAGACAAAGGGCTCTCGGGCTCTTCAAAGACAACCACGCTAAAATCCTTGTAGCTACGGATGTAGCGGCTCGAGGTCTTGATATTGACGGGATAAGCCATGTGATAAACTTTGACATCCCTGCAACTTACGAAGATTATGTTCACCGTATCGGTAGGACAGGTAGAGGCAATAAAAAAGGAAAAGCTCTTACTTTCGTAAACTAAAAAATATAATTAATTTATACTCAAAGAGAAAATACTTAAACCTTTAAGTATTTTCTTACTGCAATATAACTTGAAGTCGTACCAAGAAATACACCGATAACAAGGAGAATGGCAAAAATCTGAAGAATATTATTAACGTAATATTCAAATATATTGATACCTAAGAAAGCATTCTGAGCGATAGGATTCACCCAAAGAAGAAATGGGTAAAAGAGCGCTATGGTTATAATACTTGCAAAGATTCCGGACATAGCTCCTTCAATGATGAAAGGACCTCTCACATAACTGTTAGTGGCGCCTACAAGCCTCATTATAGATATCTCTTCTCTTGAGAAATAGATAGATATCCTTATAGTATTGAACATAACGATAACAGCTATAATAACAAGGATTAAACTTACGCCGAAGCCAAGTGCTCTAAATGAATCTATAATCTTGGTCAATTTTTCTATTACAATTTTATTTTGAAAATAATTTATTTTATCTATTACCTCGGAATTGTCTTGAGAATTTTTTAAGAAATTGGCTATCCCCTCATATTGACTTGGATTCTTAGCTTTTATGTTTATCTCTGCTCCTAATGGGTTCTCTTCCAACTCCAACAAAGATTGAGTAATCAAAGAATTATTTTCATGTCTTTGCTTAAATCTCTCTAAAGAATCCTCCTGCGAAACGTAAACCGCTTCTTTAACCTCGCCCTCTAAATTCAGAAGTTCTTGTCTTATGCTTAAAATGTCATTTTCCAATACTCCGGGTTTGAAATATACTGTAATATCAACCTTATCTTCAATCTGTGTCAGGGTTGAATCAAGTGAGGCCTTAGCAAAGATAATAGAACCTATAACAAAAAGTGTCGTTATCATCACTAAGACAGTGGCAGCTGAAACAACACCCTCCCTCCAGAAGTTAACAAACCCTATTTTTATTATTCTTCTTGTGTCAGTAAAAAAACTCATAATATATATCTTCCTTCTTTATCATCACGAGTTATCCTTCCTCCTTCAAGTGTGATGACTCTCCTGTTGAGAGAATCTATAATCCCTTTATTGTGGGTAGCGAGAATGATTGTCGTCCCTAGCTCGTTTACCTTCTTAAGGATATTTATTATTTCCCAAGTGTTTAGCGGGTCTAAGTTACCTGTCGGCTCATCGGCTATTATCAGATCCGGTTGGTTCACAATGGCTCTTGCAATCGCCACTCTCTGCCTCTCTCCGCCTGAAAGTTCTCTTGGAAATCGCCAACCCTTATCCTCAAGACCAACCAAATCCATAACTTGCGGAACATCGTTTCTGATATCTTCGTCTTTCTTACCGGCCGCTTCCATGGCAAAAGCAATATTTTCAAAGACTGTCTTATTGGGTAAAAGACGAAAATCCTGAAATACTACCCCTATCTTACGACGCACTTCCGTCAATTTCCCTCTTGAAATAGAATGGATATTAACAGATTCAAAGAAAACCTTTCCTCCGGTTGGAGCTTCTTCAGCCAAAAGAAGTTTTAAAAGAGTGGTTTTACCGGCGCCTGATTGACCCACCAAAGAGATGAACTCTTGCGGTTCAATTGTGAAGCTTATCTCATCAATAGCAATTGAATTCTTAGAGTATATTTTTGAAACTTTATCAAAATAAATCATATTTACTGTCTACTAGCTGATAATCCGCCGACTGGTGGATAGCCAATAGAGGTATATTATAACATTAAATTATCATCAATTACCAGCGCCTAAATCCAGCTCGGCTTCTATAAAATCATCAAGCTCACCTTCTAAAACTTTATCAACATCTCTTTCTTCCACTCCGGTACGATGGTCTTTCACAAGCTTATATGGATGAAAGACATAGGACCTGATCTGGCTCCCCCACTCCGGAGAGACTTCTTTACTTATTTTCATCAGAGCCATCTCTTTATCCTTTTCATCTTCTATTAGTTTATAAACCTTAGCTCTCAACATACCAAGCGCTCTTTCTTTGTTCTGAGCTTGAGAACGCTCTGTCTCACAGTGGACGGCCAATTTCGTCGGTATGTGGACCACTCTTACAGCCGTCTCTCTCTTATTCACATTTTGCCCTCCGGCGCCGGAGCTCCTGGCAAACTCATACCTAATATCTTTCTCGGGGATATCCAAATCGCCCTTATCAACGATGATGGGGACAACTTCAAGTAAGGCAAAAGAAGTATGCCTGAGCTTCTTAGCTGAAAATGGCGATATCCTTACCAAGCGATGGACACCTTGTTCTCTCTTCAAGTTCCCGTAAGCTCCATTTCCTAAAACTTCAAAAGTTATA
>PFDM01000021.1:0-4828 GCA_002772825.1 Parcubacteria group bacterium CG10_big_fil_rev_8_21_14_0_10_38_31
CTGAATATAAAATTTCTGGTTTCCTGCTTGCGAGGAGAAATTTTAATGAAGTAAAACGAGTATTATTTATTCAAACTGAGAACTTATAAAAAATCAAAGTATTAGTCAGTGACATGAATCTCGTTAGAAATTACAAAGTATTTTAAATAGTATGATAAAAAATTTTGTAGATTTGATATAATTGATATACTAAAATAGTATGAATCAAATAATTTTCTATTTTATAAACAGTATAGCCGGTCAATTTGGTTGGCTTGATTTTATCATCATATTTTTTGCTGATTATTTTATTTTTGTCCTTGCTTTAGGAGCGTTGTTTCTGGCTTTATATCATAAGAATGAAAAACAGATTATAAGAAATCTCTCTTTTATATTTATTTCCGGAATAGTGGCGTGGGTGTTAGTCCAGATCATAAAATCTTATTATTTTAGCCCGAGGCCGTTTTTGGCGCTAGGTGAAGTAAGGCAACTTATAGAGCACGGCACTAATGATTCTTTCCCTTCGGGGCATACCGCTTTTTCTTTCGCTATTGCAACAGCGGTTTACTTCTGGAAGAGGAAATACGCTTGGATATTTTTTGTCGGGGCAATGTTTGTGGGCTTGGCTCGCATCGCCACTGGCATTCACTTCCCATACGACATCTTAGGTGGTATAGCTTTAGGTGTAATCGTTACTTCTTCTATTCATTTTCTACTAAAGAGCAAACTCTTTTCAAAAATCTTAAAATCTGTATAATGAAGACCAATGTTTAAGATAAGGATTTTGGCAATATTTTTCATTTTAGCCGGTATCGGTATCGGTTACTTCACCTACTCTTCAGAGGTCGGAAGTGATGATGTCGCCCCCAGACTTCCTTTTAAGCTCGGACTTGATTTGCAAGGGGGATCTCACCTTCTATATAAAGCCGATGTTTCAAATATTGATTCTAGTGAGATAGCTGATTCTATGTCGGCTCTTCGTGATGTTATAGAGCGTCGAGTTAACCTATTCGGTGTTTCTGAGCCACTTGTCCAAGTTGAAGAGACGGGAGTATTTAGCACCAGTAGAGAAAAAGAGTATCGTCTTGTTGTAGAGTTACCCGGGGTTACTGATTTGAATCAGGCGGTTGCCATGATAGGTCAGACTCCCTTTATTGAGTTCAAGACAGAACGAGCTTCTGATGAGCAGGAAACAATACTTAAAGCACAAGAAGGCGGAGAGAGGTTGTATGAGGATCCTTATTTTATCCCTTCTGACTTGACTGGACGCTATATTAAAAAAGCTGTTTTAGAATTTGATAGTACTACTTTTCAGCCTAAGGTTGGGCTAGAGTTTAACAAAGAAGGAGAAGCATTATTTGCTAAATTGACAAAAGAAAATGTCGGTAAAAGGATAGCGATTTATCTTGACGGTGCACCTATCTCTGTCCCCGTGGTGCGTGAAGAGATTACCTCAGGCACTGCGGAGATTTCCGGTGGCTTTACTGCAGAAGAGGCGAAGCTTCTTGTTGGCAGGTTAAATTCAGGCGCGCTTCCTGTGCCTATTGAGATCATATCAGAGCAGGGTATTGGAGCGACTCTTGGCGGAGATACATTGATGAAGGGAATAAGGGCCGGTGTCTATGGGGTTATTGCTATCGCTATATTTTTAATACTTTATTATCGGTTAGCTGGAGTTTTGGCTGTGGTCTCGCTTGCAATCTATACGGCGTTGATGTTGTTCATATTTAAAGTGTTCGGATTCACTTTAACTTCTGCCGGTATTGCCGGATTTATCTTGTCTGTCGGTATGGCGGTTGATGCCAACGTGATTATATTTGAGCGTATTAAAGAGGAGCTTAAGAGTGGCAAAATGGTGCAAGGTTCTATCTCAGACGGTTTTGGAAGGGCGTGGCTTTCAATTCGTGACGCTAATATCTCAAGTATTATTACTGCTGTTATTCTTTTCTGGTTTGGCACTAGCTTGGTTAAAGGTTTCGCCTTGGTCTTCGGACTAGGTGTCTTGATTTCAATGTTTTCCGCCATTACAGTTTCAAAGATATTATTCTTGTCTCTTGGTATTAAGGAAGGGACAAAGTTCAGCCGGTTTTTATTAGGAGGAAAGATTTGATTAATAGTTAGTGATTAGCCAATAGCCATTAGAGTAAATAAAAATACTAGTGGCCAGTGGCTAGTCACTAATGACTAAAATTATTATGTTTATCGCTAAATACAGAAAAATATTCTATATAGTAAGCACCTTGGTTATAGTGGCTTGTATTTTTATTATTTTCAATAAAGGATTAAATTTAGGTATAGATTTCACCGGCGGAGCTCTTCTTGAGGTAGAGTACAGTGATGATATGCCGGATATTGAGTTATTGAGGAAAAATGTAAATGAGGCCGGATTTAATTCAGCTCGCCTTCAGCCCACTGGGGAGAAGGGTATTGTGTTGCGCACTACCACTCTGACAGAAGAAGAACATCAAAATCTTTTAGCTACATTAAAGGTAAGTGAAAATTATGATTTTATTGAAAAAAGATTTGATTCAATAGGTCCAGTCATAGGTGGAGAATTAAAGCGCAAGGCCTTAGTTTCAATTAGCTTGGTTGTCTTGCTTATAATCCTTTTTATCGCTTTTGCTTTTCGTGGAGTATCTCGGCCGGTCTCTTCTTGGGGTTATGGTTTGGTCGCTATTGTGGCACTTGTCCATGACGTGATTATTCCTATTGGCATATTTTCATATATTGGCGCTGAGGTGGATGTTCTTTTTGTAACAGCGCTACTTGCCATATTGGGATACTCGGTGAATGATACTATTATCATCTTTGATCGTATTAGGGAGAATATTAAATTAAAGATATCAAATGATTTTGAGGAAACGGTTGGTAGGAGCTTAAGTCAGACAATGGCTCGTTCTATCAATACTTCTTTTACAACTCTCATTGTGTTAGGCTTCTTGTTTTTCTTGGGAGGTAGTGCTACAAAGATGTTTTCTTTGACACTTGGTGTCGGTGTGATTGCCGGAACTTACTCATCAATCTTTTTAGCCGGACCACTCTTAGTAACTATCCAAAAATTCCATAGCAGAAAGAAATAAGAGAAATAGACAATCTATTTTTTTTGTGGTATGCTTGGAATAGATTTAAAAATGGAGTTTTATTGTTCTCAAACATCTTAAATTAAACATGGGGTGTAAAATGGAAAATAGGCCTCTGGAAAAGATTTTAGAGGAGATTCTAGAAATGATGTGCAAATGCGGTGGCTGTGGCTGGGAGGGTCGCTTTGAAAAAGTTATCAAGGTAGACGAAGTTTGTTGCCCAACTATTATGTCGTTCATTTGTCCTGAGTGTAAGGGAGAAATTGTATCAATAAATACTGCGGGGCCCCATCCATTACGTGTGGAAATAAAGATTGATTCGGGAGAGTCTTTATTTATAATTGAGTCGGATTACCCGACTCAGATCAGGGCTATTCCACATATTGATAGTAAGTATAGGCCGAAAGTAGCCGTAGTTAAAATCGCCTTATCTTATATAGTGATAAAGCGAGAAATCAATCGATAAATCGTATCAAAAAGAGGTCAAGCGCTAGCGCTTGACCTCTTTCTTTTTATGTATATAATGTATTAGAGCCTATAAGGAGTATAGGTCGTCCTTTAATAATTTAAAAATCCACTAAATAACAAGTCCAAGTATTTGTTTAATTTATTATTTTTCTTTTGTTCCGTTCTATTCAACCGAACATTCTTCGGAATGTTTTAGGTTTTTTTAAGAGTTTGATCCTAGCTCAGGATGAACGCTGGCGGCGTGGATAAGGCATGCAAGTCGAGCGACGTGACTTCGGTCACGGAGCGGCAGACGAGGTAGTAACACGTAGGAACGTGCCTCTAAGACGGGTATAACTAGCTGAAAGGTTAGCTAATTCCCGATAGTCCCTTCGGGGTAAAGGAGCAATCCGCTTAGAGATCGGCCTGCGAGCTATCAGCTTGTTGGTAAGGTAATGGCTTACCAAGGCGATGACGGCTAGGGGAGGTGAGAGCCTGACCCCCACCGATGGCACTGAGACACGGGCCATACACCTACGGGTGGCCGCAGTCGAGAATATTCCACAATGGGCGAAAGCCTGATGGAGCGACGCCGCGTGCAGGATGAAGTCTTTCGGGATGTAAACTGCTTTTATGAGGGAGAAATTACGATGATGTTACCTCACGAATAAGGGGCTGCTAAACTCGTGCCAGCAGCAGCGGTAATACGAGTGCCCCGAGCGTTATCCGAAATTACTGGGCGTAAAGGGTTTGTAGGCGGTTTTGTTAGTCTCTTGTTAAAGCTTCCGGCTTAACCGGAAAAATGCAAGAGAAACGGCAAAACTAGAGGATGCGAGAGGTCTATGGAACTCATGGTGTAGGGGTGAAATCCGTTGATATCATGGGGAACACCAAAAGCGAAGGCAATAGACTGGCGCACTCCTGACGCTGAAAAACGAAAGCGTGGGTAGCGAATGGGATTAGATACCCCAGTAGTCCACGCCCTAAACGATCTTCTCTAGCTTTTTGGAGTATCGACCCTCCGGGAGGCGAAGCTAACGCGTTAAGAGAAGCGCCTGGGAAGTACGGTCGCAAGACTAAAACTCAAAGGAATAGACGGGGACTTGCACAAGCGGTGGATCATGCGGTTTAATTCGATGATAAACGAAGAACCTTACCAGGGTTTGAAACCCAAGCGAAGTCCGTCAGAAACGGCGGACGTCTCACAAGGACGGTTGGGCAGGTGATGCATGGCTGTCGTCAGTTCGTGGTTTGAATTGTTCCCTTAAGTGGGGTAACGAACGCAACCCCCGTTGCCTGTTATATGTTTCAGGCGAGACTGC
>PFDM01000021.1:4867-6452 GCA_002772825.1 Parcubacteria group bacterium CG10_big_fil_rev_8_21_14_0_10_38_31
GCGGGGATGACGCCAAGTCAGCATGTCCCTTTGACGCCCTGGGCTACACGCATGATACAATGGTCGGTACAATGGGTCGCGAAACGGTAACGTGGAGCCAATCCCATCAAAGCCGATCTCAGTCCGGATTGAGGTCTGCAACTCGACCTCATGAAGTTGGAATCGCTAGTAATCGCAGGTCAGCTATACTGCGGTGAATACGTTCTCAAGTCTTGTACTCACAATAAAAGCGCGCAGCAGCGTATAATTTCCCGATATCGTAAACGATATCGCGGACTCTCGATTTTCTTTTAGTAATTAAAATCGAGAGCTAAGTGGTTAAAATCCATTCCTCTGATTCGTCATCGGAGAGTAGCGGAAAGATAGCCTTTCATCGCGAGATGAAAGGTGGAGGATCTGGAAGCAAAAGATAGCCCAATATAAAAATGAGCATATTGATCTATGAAAGGGTGGTGAGCGTAGAGAAAATATATACAAAACTCAATTGGGATGTCCGGAAAAGAAATATACGTAACCTGTGGAGATCTGGCGTTGTTATTTTGCTTATTGCAAAATATAATGAAACTTACGCAGCGTCAGAAGTCAGCTGAATCATAGTAGCCTGCCTCAGGTGGGTGAAGGGTTCACTCTAATATGAAAAATATTAATTCAGATTATATTGTAGGATTAGTAGATGGTGAAGGTAGCTTCACCGTTTATGTAAATATCGGTAAGAATAGAGATATTAAACGGCGAGTAAGAGCAGAGCCGAAATTCTATCTAAAACTCATAGAGAAAGATAAAAATATTCTTTATTCTTTAAAGCGATTTTTCGAATGTGGCAGTGTCTATTTTCAGAAAGACAACCGTCCAAATCATCAAAATTGCTATCGGTATGAAGTTTACAATAGAAATGACCTAAATTGTATTATCATACCATTTTTTCAGAAAAATAAATTAAAACTTTCTTCAAAAAGAAATGATTTTAATATTTTTTGTAAAATTATGAATATGATAAACAAAGGAGATCATCTCAGGGAATCTGGTTTAAAGAAATTGTTCGCACTTAAGCGAACAATGCATTAGAGCTCGCGTAGTGCGGGAAATCCGCACGCTACGTCGCCTCTTATCGTGACTGATGAGGGGGCTAAAACATAAAATGTTTAGGGTTAATCCCGGTATGATATCGGGGTGTCCGAACGCAACGTGTTTTAGGGGAACATCAATTCTAAGTTTCTAGAAGATAATCGCCCGTCACGTCAAGGAAGCCGGGAGTGCCCGAAGTTCGTCTTTATGGCGGATTAAGGTAAGTTCGGTGACAGGGACGAAGTCGTAACAAGGCACGGCTAGCGGAAGCTGGTCGTGGATTATATTCATTAAATCTTGTCAAAAGTGTAATTTATTATACTTTTGATTGATTAGGTTGATTTTCTGTTTCTAACAGATAGAGTGTTGGCCGATGAGCTTTAAATCTCGGCTTAGAACGGAACAAAAGAAAGAATAATAAATTTAGTTATAAATAAAAAGCCACTAGTTAATAGTGGTTTTTTATTTGAATTAATCTCATTTTTCTGGTATAAAAGATGTTATGCGGCTGTAGCTCAGG
>PFDM01000021.1:6465-6782 GCA_002772825.1 Parcubacteria group bacterium CG10_big_fil_rev_8_21_14_0_10_38_31
CGGCTGTAGCTCAGGTGGCTAGAGCGGACGAAAGGTGTTTAGACACCTTTCGTCCTGATAAGTTTAAATTTTTTGTGCGCGATTAGCTCAGGTGGTTAGAGCGCGTCACTGATAATGACGAGGTCCCAGGTTCGAGTCCTGGATCGCGCACAAAGAATTTAAACACTGACGAGGTCCCAGGTTTCCGCCCAAGGCGGACCACGCACCCTTTAGTGGTGCATGGCGAGTCCTGGCAGCCGCACATAGCACTTAAGGCATAGATTTAAACGGCTCAACCCCGTCCGCCAGCTGGCGGACGAATTGAGCCGTTTAAGTTT
>PFDM01000059.1 GCA_002772825.1 Parcubacteria group bacterium CG10_big_fil_rev_8_21_14_0_10_38_31
AGTGGCTATTTGAGCCGTGGTTTGGTATAATTTTTTAAGGTGTAATTATAGAAATGAGCCTTTAGCTCAGTGGTAGAGCGTTACATTGACATTGTAAAGGCCGGTGGTTCAATCCCACCAAGGCTCACATTATTAAATTATTAAATAAATAGTTGAAAAAATATGACAGAAGAAAAAAAATACGATGTAGTGATAATAGGTGGAGCGACAGCCGGTATGACAGCGGCTATCTACACCGCGAGGAAGAAGCTTAAGACGGTGATTTTGACCAAAGAGACTGGCGGACAGAACTTAAAAACAGACCGGATAGAGAATTTCCCTGGATTTATGACAATCGCCGGCAAAGAGCTTACCGGTAAGATAAAAGAACAGGTGGATAGATACGAAGTCCCTATAATGGAGGGGGTAGAAGTGGAGAAGATTGACATCCACCCAGATGGTAAAGACGAGTTTGTCGTCCATCTAAAAGGCGGAGATATCTACGAAGCGAGGACTGTCATTATCGCGACGGGGAAGAACCCGCGCCTCTTGGGGATTCCAGGCGAGAAGGAGTTTGAAAATAAAGGAGTAAGCTTCTGCCCGACTTGCGACGCGCCTCTCTTTGGTGGTAAGGATGTGGCGGTAATAGGAAGCGGTAACTCCGGTCTTGAGTCGGCCAATGATCTCTTGAAATACGCGAATAAGATTTATGTTCTTGAGTATGGCGCCGGTATAAAAGGGGACCAAGCGACAGTAGAATCTCTTAAGAAGACGGGTAAAGTGGAGTTTATCCTTAGGGCTGAAGTTAAGGAGATACAAGGTGCTAACTTTGTGGAGAAGCTCTTGTATAGAGACCTTGAAGACAATGATAACAATGAACTTAATGTCCAAGGAGTGTTTGTGAATATCGGCTGGGTGCCGGCGACAAATTTCTTAAATAACTTTGTTAAGTTAAACGAATACGGCGAAGTAGAGATAGACCACAAGACTACACAGACCTCTGTGCCGGGCGTATATGCGGCAGGCGACGTCTCGAGCACTTTGTATAAGCAGTGTGTTATAGCAGCCGGTGAGGGGGCAAAAGCGGCCCTTTCTGCTTATAACTATCTATTAGAAAAGGACAAAAATAAGTAATATCTGGTTTAATATAAAAAACCCTCTTACTGGTCGGTAAGAGGGTTTTTTTAATATAAAATTCTACTTGATTATTTAGCAAGCAATTTTTCTACCATCGGCTTTATACCGCAGGATTTATTGGCATCGCAGAATAATTCTTGTTCGGAAGAAGTGAGGCTGTCGAAGAAGCGGGTATCTGTCTCAAAGTAAGGATAGGCCCCTGAGAGAGGAAACATGTTCCCGTCTTTATCTATTATAACAGTGAACGGTGTACCGTTCATTTCATTTGCTGATGCTTCCTTTACATCCTCTTCAACATTGGGAGCGGTCCGTCCACTGGAAAGACATTCTTCAAACCGTGCTCTATCTAAGCCTACCGTCTCGGCTATGTTTGGTAGCTCTGCTGGGTTAAGCCCGTCATTTGATGGAGTTATTGAATAAAGATTATTGGTATATTCCCAGAATTTGGCATTTCCTCCAAGTTCGGCGGCGCACTCTGTGGCCTCCGCTTCTTTTCGCGCTTTGGAATGAAGCGAGTCAAGTGGAAGATGCCTATATACCCAAGCTACCTTTCCGTCTTTACCATATTCATCGATAGCTTGTTGCATAGTGGTATGGAACATTTTACAATAAGGACACTCGGTATCTGAGTATTCTACTAATTTTATCCCTGCTTCGGGACTGCCTAAGATGTGATCATCGTCTGATATAGGCCTTATTGAGATATTTAAAGATTCTTCTTGGGTCGTCTTTTTTAAGTCGGTGCTTATTGTGTTTGTGTTTTTGTTTGTTAAAATTATCGCACCTCCTATTATAGCGGCGGCAACTATAATCGCTACCGGTATTGTAAGATTATTTTTCATCAGGTTAGATATGTATTAAAATTATTAAACTTTCCTTCTTCGTAAGAAAGCGGGGACGGAGTCCCATTCGCTTTGTTTGTTCTCTTCGATGACCGCATCTTTCTCTTTGTTCTCTTCTTTTTTTTCTTTAATTTCTTCTTTAGAATCATTTTGAAATAAAGAATGTTTTCTTATTGTTGATTCAGGGAAACCTGTGGCGATAACGGTAATTTTTATCTCATTTTTCTTTAGTTTGTCATCTCTCAATGCTCCGAATATTACTCTGGCACTTGGATCTATGGATTCGGTGATTATATTGGCGGCTTCTTGGATTTCATGCATGGTCATATCATCTCCACCTGAGATAGCAAAGAGGACACCTTTTGCTCCGTGGATAGATACATCCAAGAGCGGAGAGTTAATCGCCATCTTGGCGGCTTCTTCCGCCCTTTTTTCTCCTTGACCTCGACCGATACCCATAAGAGCTGATCCGGCTTCTTGCATGATTGCTTTTACATCAGCAAAATCAACATTGATAATTCCAGGCATGGTTATAAGGTCTGAGATACCTTCAACGGCTTGTCTTAATATCTCATCGCACATTGCAAAAGCGGAGGAGAAGGTGGTCTCTTTCTGGACAAGTTGGATAAGTTTATCGTTTGGGATGACGATCATCGCATCTACGGCGTCTTTCAAGTTATTTAACGCGGTTTCAGCGATGGCAATCCTTTGAGCCCCTTCAAAAGCGAAGGGTTTTGTGACGACGGCAATAGTTAAGATACCCTGCTCTCGGGCGATTCTTGCTATTACAGGGCCACCCCCTGAGCCGGTACCACCACCCATACCACAGGTAAGAAATATCATATCAGCTCCCTTAATGGCGTCCTGGATCTCTTCTTTGGTTTCTTCGGCAGATTGTCTGCCTAAGTCCGGATTCATGCCGGCTCCGAGTCCTCTGGTGAGGTTCTTACCTATGTGAATTTTCTTTTGAGCGAGGCTGTGATGTAAGCTTTGAGCGTCAGTATTAATAGCGATAAATTCAACGCCTTTTACCTTGTTTTTTATCATGTGGTCAACTCCATTTGAGCCGGAGCCACCGACGCCTATTACTTTTATTCGGGCAAATGCCTCTACTTCTGGTTTTATTCTAGCCATATATAGAACTTAGAATACCAAAAAAGAAATTATAATGCAAATAGCATTAAGGAAGAAATATTCGTAGATATTTTATCACCATATTTTTCGTTTTTTTAGTTATTTCGTGACTTATTCCCCCGTATTCATTTTCATTATTCCCTATGATACATAAGCCATAAGCGACAGAAAATCCCAAGTCGTTTAATTGATTTTGACCTTGAAAGTTCACTTTCTTTGGATCATTTATCGTATTGAGCCCAATTTTTGCAGGAAGTTTTAATGTATATTTGGCTACTTCTTCAAGACTAAATAAATTTGAACCGCTTCCTGTTAAGATGATGCCGGCTGGCAGTAATCCATTCCGACCTATTTTTCTTAAGTGGTTTTCTATAAGTTCAAAAATATCATGGAGTCTGGCTTCTATGATATCGCCAAGTTTCTTCTTTTGTGGAACATCTTCATTATAATTGATTTTCATCCCTTCCGCTTCTTCAATTGGAATCTTCATACCTAAGGCGATATCGTTAGTGATATGCGATGAGCCAATAGGGAAGACCGCCATTGATATTGGATACCCTTCTTCAAAAACTATGATTGATACTGTCTCAGCGCCTATGTTTGCCAAGACAACACCAGCGTCTTTTTGTTTTTTATTTAATATAAAATGACTTTCGGCGACAGGTGAGGCAGTGACATCATTTACAGCTAGGCCAGCTTCTTCAACAGCTTTTATCAAGTCGTCTAAATGTTGAGTCATTATGGTTATAAAAAGCATCTCAACTTCAAGCCTCTTCCCCTTCATACCAATAGGCCTTCCGAATACCGTATTGCCGTCTATTTTGAAATTAATAGGGATATTATGTAAAATTGTCCTGTTTATTATACTTGGAAGTTCATCTTCACTTTGGCTCATCGCTCTTCTTACATCATATTCTGAAACCTCGTTATCTGCTCTGGATATCATCACTACGCCTTTACTGCGGAGCGAATCTAAGCTTATCCCTCCTATTCCAAGGTATACTTGCTTTATAATTACACCGGCTTTTAATTGTGCTTCGCTTATACATTTTTTAATACTTGATACGGCTTCATTGTGATCTATTATGTAACCATGCTTTATTCCGGCTGAGGGGCACTGGTGAAAAGATAACACCTTCGGTGTTGGTTCACCTTTTCTTTGTTCTGTTATTATAATTCTTATTATTGATGTGCCGACATCAATACCTGCTATTATATTTCTTGCCATTTATCAATTTTGTTTATTTAAATTTTTTTATCATTTTATCTTCTTCGTCATCCATTTTATCACCATGAGAGAATCCTTTCAAATGTAGAAGTGAGTGGATGAAGAGATGGAGTATCCTATCCAAGTCTTTTTCTTTAATTATATCATTTTTTGATGTTAGTTTGTGCGGATAAGAAAGGTTTATAAAGATCTCTCCTTCTTTGCTTGAGAAGGGGAAAGACAGCACATTAGCCGGCTTGTCTTTGTTTCTGTATTTTTTATTTAATTTTTTTGTCAGGGCATTTCCAGAGAAAACCACACTAAGATTGTATCTTTTTCCTAAGATGGTATCCTTTATCTTTTTCCATGGTAAAGAAGGTTGGCGCTTCTTTGTAAGATTAGTGAATTCTATCATTAGTCTCTAGAATATCCTGAAAAGGGAATTCAAGCAAACTGTCAGAC
>PFDM01000062.1:0-2752 GCA_002772825.1 Parcubacteria group bacterium CG10_big_fil_rev_8_21_14_0_10_38_31
AAGAAAAAAGGTGGTAAGACTCCAGGGTTGGGTCAATTTGGCAAGCATCTTATAATAGCTTTCCTTATCCTTATGCTTATTACAGGTCTTTACTCTATTATTACCGAGAGTCAAAAGGATATTCCAGAGATAGCTCTTTCTGAATTAGTGTCAGAGATTAATGCCGGCGTAGTCTCAAAAGTGACTGTTGAGGGAGAGAAGATTAAGATTGAACTTAAAGATGGCACTTTAGAGACTTCTAAGAAAGAAGCGGAATCTTCTCTTTCCGAGACTCTTTCAAATTATGGTGTTTCTATTGAGGAGTTTAATAAAGTGAATCTTGAAGTGAAGAATCCTTCAGACTTGGCTTTTTATCTTCTGGCGTCCCTTCCATTTCTTATACCCGTTCTTCTTATAGTGCTATTCCTGTATTTTGCCTCACGTCAGGTTAAAGGTTCAAGTATGCAAATGTTTTCTTTCGGTCAGTCTAAGGCGAGAGTCATCTATCCTGATGACAAAGCGCAGAAAGTGACATTTAATGATGTTGCCGGTGTGAAGGAGGCAAAAGAGGAATTGAAAGAGATTGTGGATTTCTTGAAAAATCCTAAGAAGTTTCTGGATATCGGCGCGAGGATTCCGAAAGGTGTCCTTCTGATGGGCGCGCCGGGTACCGGTAAGACACTTCTCGCCAGGGCGGTGGCCGGCGAAGCGGGGGTTCCCTTCTTCCATATTTCCGGTTCGGAGTTTGTGGAGATGTTTGTCGGCGTGGGTGCTTCTCGAGTGCGTGACCTTTTCCTTATGGCCAAGAAGACCGCTCCTTCCATAATCTTTATAGATGAGATAGACGCTGTTGGTCGTCATAGAGGCGGTGGCACAGGTGGAGGACATGACGAACGTGAACAGACTCTTAATCAGATTCTAGTGGAGATGGACGGCTTTGAGCCTCATGAGAAGGTGATAGTGATGGCGGCGACAAACAGGCCAGATGTCTTAGACACGGCCTTACTTAGACCGGGGCGTTTTGACAGACGGGTGATGTTAGACTTGCCAGACATTAAAGACAGAGAAGAAATTTTAACTATTCATTCACACAAGAAGCCTTTTGCCGAGGATGTTAACTTGAAGGTTGTGGCGGAGAGGACACCCGGTTTTTCTGGGGCAGATCTTTATAGTCTTATGAACGAGGCGGCCATCCTTGCCGCCAGAGAAGAGAGAAAACACGTTTCGCAGTTTGATCTTATCCGCTCTATTGAGAAGGTGATGCTCGGTCCGGAGAGGAAGAGTCGCCTCCTTTCTGTCGACGAGAAGAAGATTGCCGCTTATCATGAAGCGGGGCATGCTTTAGTGTCGTCGGTCTTAACTCACGCCGACCCCGTGCATAAGGTATCAGTCGTCTCTCGTGGAAGAGCGGCTGGTTATACTCTTAAACTCCCTACGGAAGAGAGGCATCTGCACTCCAAGGCTCATTTTGTAGATGATATCGCTGTTTCTATGGGCGGATATATGGCTGAGAAAATAATTTTTAGAGATATTACGACAGGGGCTTCAAATGATCTTCAGGTTGCGACAAGTTTGGCGAGAGATTTGGTGACAAAATACGGAATGTCAGAGAAGGTTGGCCCAGTCGCCTGGGGTGATTATGAAAGTGCACCGATATTAGGTGGAGCGTATTCTTCTGGTAATAGTTACTCGGAATCAATCGCCTCTTTGATAGATGGCGAGGTATCCGCTTTCATGAATGAAGGAAAGGATAGGGCGGAAAAAGTATTGAAGGAACATAATGACGCCTTAAAGATGATTGCTGATGAGCTGATAGAGAAAGAGACGATAGAACGTGAAGAGTTTGAAAAAATTCTGATTTTGAATAATATAAAGCCAAAGAGAAAGAAAGATACCGTTTAAATTATTATATAGTATATAAGTTGTACACAATATTTCTTTGTAGAATTGAACTACTAATATATACTGATATTAGTAGTTATTAAAGGTTTTATTTTTTTATGGCTAGATTTGAAGATAGAGAAAAAGCGATAAAGTTAAGATTAGAAGGTAAAAGTTACAGTCAGATAAAAGAGGTGCTTAATGTTGCTAAAAGTACATTGAGTTATTGGTTGAAGGATTATCCCCTTTCTGAAGAAAAGATTAAGGAGTTAAGAGATAAAAATCCTATAAGGATAGAAAAGTATAGAGCAACAAGAGCAAAACAAAAGAAAGATCGGTTGGATGAAGTATATAAAGAAGAGAGGAGAAAAAAACTTTTACCATCAAGCAAGCGGGATTTATTTATCGCCGGACTATTCCTTTATTGGGGAGAGGGTGGAAAAACAGTTGAATCAAGATTAACTGTCTCTAACACTAATCCTGCTGTTATAAAATTTTTTGTAAAATGGCTAAATGAATGTTTAGATGTTTCATTGGCTAACATTAAAATTTATTTACATCTATATAACGATATGGACATTAAAAAAGAGATTGAGTTTTGGGTGAGAGAATTGAATATCCCTCAAAAACAGTTTAGAAAACCCTATGTGAAGAAAAGTAGTAGTAAAAGAATTAATTATAAAATAAGATTTAGTCATGGTACTTGCAATGCCATGGTAGGAGATGTTAGATTGACGGAGAGGATCTTAATCAATCTTAGGATTATTGAAGACAGTTTAAAAAACTGATATGATTTATCTATGTGCCTGTAGCTCAGTTGGTAGAGCGTTCGGCTTATACCCGAATGGTCCCAGGTTCGAGTCCTGGCAGGCACACATTTTTTTAAAAATTC
>PFDM01000062.1:2769-14563 GCA_002772825.1 Parcubacteria group bacterium CG10_big_fil_rev_8_21_14_0_10_38_31
CTCGATTATATCAATCAACAGATACAAAAAGGGGTCGATCGAACTAAAATTAGAAATATTCTCATAGCTAATGGGTGGCAAGAAAATGATGTTGATGAAGCATTTACCTCATTAAATCTGCCTAGTCAGACACCTCTCTCTGTGAAAGCACAGCTACAATCTTCTCCAACAAGTAGAATATTATCTCAAGCCACTTCATATTCTTCAGAACCATCATCTGGTAAATTAAAAAAAATATTAATAATCGCTCTATTAGCGATTATTGTCGTATTTTTGGCTGGTGGAGGAGTCTTTGCCTATTTTAATTATTTTCAGTCACCGGAAATAGTTGTTGGCAAGATGCTCACAAAGATAGAGGATATTAAAACTCTGGAATATTCCGGAGAGATAAAAATGGAAATCGATGCAGGGGATCTAATTACTGAGTATCAATCTTCTTTAGGTTCGAGTTTTGGAGCTAGCTTGGGAAACTTAGAGGAAGTTGGTGACAACAAACGCCCGCGGTTAGGTGTAAGCAAAGAGAAGGTGGAATTTTTGGCAGATTTTGCTGGCGCCTATGATATAGGAAATCCAGAAGAGTTGAGAAGTTTGGTTTCTTTTGATGTGGAGACAGGTATGGTGCCGGGAGTCAAAATTGTTTTTGGGTCAGAAATAAGGAATATTGGTAAAGTTGTTTATGTCAAACTTAGTGATTTGCCTACTTTTGGTTTCTTTGATTTGAGTAGTTTAAAAAATCAATGGATAAAAATTGACACCGATGCTCTCTCAGAACAATTTGGGTCAGGTGTGGTGCCAGGCCAATTTGCTGAAGAAATCGATAAGGCTCAAACAGAGGAGATGATGGAAAAAATAAAAACTATCTTAAGTCAGGCTGATTATTCTAAAATTTTAAAAATAACTGAAAAATTTCCAAATGAAGAGATTGAAGGTGTAAATAGTTATCATTATGGTTATATGATTGATAAAGAAGAGGTTAAAAATTTGGCTATAACTATTATTGAATCTAGTGTTGAATCTATGGGAGAAACAATAACAGAAGAGGAGATAAGAGAATTTGAAAAAAGCTTCGAATCAATAGGGTCTCCTGAAGGTGAAATCTGGATAGGTAAAAAGGATTTATTGCCACATAAGATATCTTTCAACCTTAAGATAAAAGAGATTGGAGATGTGGATGTTTCTGGAGACATTAGCTACACTTTGTTTTTAAAGAACTTCAACAATCCTATCATAATCGAAGCACCTACTCAGTCGCAGACGATAGAAGAACTAATGGGGGGCTTATTTGGAGGGGTCTCTGGCGATGGACTAGATGATTCATTCCTTTTACCCGCGTTCTGATAGATTGTTTATCTTAGTCACAGGAAAACAATAATTCTTTTAGAATATAAACGGCTCAACCCTCACTGAGTGGGTTGAGCCGTTTATATTCTACAATGTATAACGAGACTCATCGTTTACTTTCATTTTTGATAGGACGGGATTCGGTACATTTTTTGCGATCTCTGTAATATGTACATCTTCAATCAAAGACTGCAAATAAACAATTACTTTTTGAGCGTCTTCCATTGAAGATACAGCAAACCGCACACAGTTTTCTTTGTCTGTTGCGTTTTCGGTTAAAAGTAGGAATTTTTGATCAATGCTAAGCTTTCGAAGCCTCCCACGTAACATAACACCATGTATTGGTGTGCTTGTTGTGGTTATCTCAAATATATTCCAAGAAATCATTTCCATACTCATATATTATATATTAACGTTTATTAATAATAATAAAAAGTGTCATAAATGATTAGACATTGCCACACCATCTCTTTATTTATTTCTATTTTATGTTAAGTTTTTGTTATGAAGATTAATAAAAAACCGGAGATAGTGGCGCCAGCTGGAAGCTTGGAGAAACTCAAATACGCTCTTGAATATGGGGCGGACGCCGTCTATTGCGGTATCCCCGATTTTTCTCTCAGGTCTAGGATAAATTATTTTGACACGAAGGAAATAATTGAAGGGATAAGATACGCACATGAGCGAGGAAAGAAAGTTTATATAACGGTAAATATTTTCGCTCACAATGAGCATATTAAGAAGCTCCCTAAGTACCTCGAGGTGTTCAAGAATAATCTACCCGACGCTTTCATCGCCTCTGACCCGGGCGTTATCGCTATGATCAAAGAGGTATTTCCGAAAGCAAAGATTCACCTTTCTACTCAGGCGAATTGCACTAATTGGCGAGCGGCCAAGCTCTGGTATGACCTTGGCGTGAAGAGAGTTGTCCTTGCTCGCGAAGTCGGCCTGAAAGAGATCAAAGAGATAAGAAAGAATGTTCCAGGGCTTGAGATAGAGGCTTTCGTCCATGGCGCTATGTGTATGGCCTACTCGGGTAGGTGTTTCTTGTCGGCGTGGCTTTCAGGGCGGTCTGCTAACTTGGGCGACTGTACGCAGGTCTGTCGGTGGAAATATAATCTCGTTGAAGAGAAAAGGGACAACATTCACATACCTCTTGAGGAAGACCAGCACGGGAGTTATATCTTAAATTCCAAAGACCTTTGTCTGATAGATTATGTGAAAGAGTTAAGAGATGCCGGTGTGGATTCGTTTAAGATTGAAGGAAGAGCCAAGAGTGTCCATTATCTAGCTACGGTCGTGAAGGCTTATAAGAGTGTGATGGATGCTAATTTTTCCAAAGAGTCTATTAAGGAAGCGAAGAAAGAATTAAACAAAAATGTGAATAGAGAATATACGACAGGATTTCTCTTGGGCAAAGATACTTCCAGTATGCAAAATATGGAGAATAGAAGCGTCGGTTCGGATTGGGAGTTTGCCGGAGAGGTCTTGGAAAAAGTAGAGAGCGGAGTCGTCTTGAAGGTTCATAATGTTCTTAAGGTTGGCGACAAGGTAGAGATAATAAGGCCAAAGGGAGAGCTCATAAAGATGAAAGTAAAAAATATCTTAAAAAAGAAAAATGGTATGAAGGTAGAGTCGGCTCATGGCGGGACAGAGGACTTATTTATCCTTGAAACGAAAAAAGAGATTATGCCAATGAGTCTCTTAAGGAGAGAAAATAAAAATAATCATTGTTAAATTGTTTTATCCACAAAATAAATAGCAGTCTGAAATATATTTGATATAATTATATTAATGAATTTACATTTGTTTTTGGTTTTTGCTCATATTGTCGGTGTCGTTCTTGGCACAGGTGGAGCCACTTTTGCGGAGATCTTTTACCTTAAGGCAAAGCGTGACGGTGTCTTTGAACCGCTTGAAGTAGATTATCTTAAGACTTCTTATTTCGTATTAAGAGTAGGATTGTTTATCATTGTCCTTTCCGGCTTCGGCCTCCTTGTCCTATTACGTCTTAATGAGTTTGGCGACCCTCTCTTAGGAGTGAAGCTTTGGGCTAAGCTTCTAATTGTCCTTATTATTGTGCTTAATGCCTTCCTTATCCAAGCGAGAAAGATGCCGATGTGGCTTGGTTCGTCACTCTCCCTCACCTCTTGGTATACGGCCACCATCTTAGGTCTTTGGAGAGGTATCCCTTACTCTTTCGGGCAGATTATCATTTTCTACCTACTGTCAGTTATGGTAGTCGCTTATGTTTTGCATATCATAGATAAGAGAATTTTAAAATCAGTAACAATAAAAAAATAAAATGAGTACTTCACTTTCAATTTTTCTCACCATTCACGTTATCATAGGGGTACTTGGCGTGTTCCTCTTTGGTGGTGTTTCACTCGGACTTCTTAAGAAGAAGATTTCCGTCAAGATGCTTAAATATTTCTCTCTTGGTGGTTTGATATCTTATTTGATAGCATGGGTTTTGGGTGGACACTATTATATCGTCCATTATGGTAGTAAGGTTAAGCCGATTATCAAAGCCGGAGATATGACATGGGCTCACTCTATAGTGATGGAGGCGAAAGAGCATATTTTTCTCTTTCTTCCATTTCTGGCTTTTGTGTCTGTTGTCTCTATCTGGACACTGGGCTCAAGCTTAGATGAAATGCCTAAGTTTAAAAAGGCAGTAATGCTCGTTTCTTTATCAGCTTTTATTATAGGAATATTAATAGCGCTTGCCGGTATTGTCATTTCCGGAGCGGCAACAATCTAATATGTTAGAGAAAAAATTAAAAATTATCGCTTCATTCACTCTTGCTTCTATTGCGAGTATCTTATTCTTAACATTCGCCACTATCTATAGTGAATTTAATAAGCCGTTTAAAGATTGGTTGGTTCTCACCTTCAATCACCATTGGGTAGGTAAAGGGGTGCTCGCGGTAGTGATATTCTTTGTTGTGGCTATATTGCACTGGCTCGCTTCACTTAAGATGCACCCTATTGCTGTAGATACAAAAGTGAGGAGAGCTCTTATTTCGCTGTTTATAGTATCCATACTTGCCACGTTAGTCGTTATCGGGTTCTTCATCCTCCACTTCATGAAGATTTTCTAAAAAAGATTTTTTGAATTATACAGCTTTTTGAAATTTATAAATGTATACTAGAAATAGCTGTATTTGTTACTAATTAATAAGATTTATATATTATTATGAATAAATTCTTGAAATACGTCTTAGTTGTCAATTTATCTTTCATTATATTTTCAGCAATAGTACTTCTTTTACACCCTGTTTTTCAGGATAGCAGTATTGTTTCTGGCGGGATCATTAAAGCATTATTTGAGTTTATATCAATATATACTATTGGAGTGGGGTTTCCGTTATTTGCTGTTATTTTAAGTGGAATATATCAATACAAAAATCCAAATTTTAGAGAATATGGAAAGAGTCTATTAATCACTTTTTCTTTTGTAATATTATTTTGTATATCGATTCCAACTTTCCTTTTCTTAAATGGCAGATTTGAGGGAGGATTATCTATGGAGGGTGGTCAGTTTTTAGTTATTATTGGAATGATATCTATAGCAATTTTTATTTCATCTGCAATAATTAATCTTGCAACTCTTTTTGTTTCAAGGCATTTTTTAAAGAAATAATAATCTTTTCTCAAAATAAGGTGTTTTTATTCAAAATGGATTTCGGTTTTTTGGTTTGATATCCGCTCTTTGATGAGTGGATATTTTTTTAACTCGGGGTCTTCTTTTATTATCCTTTGAGATTCTTCACGCGCCACTTCTACCATCTTTATATTCTTTATCGCTTCCATACCGATGTCTGATATCCCCCACTGCTTGCCCCCACCGAGCTCTCCTGGTCCACGGAGGCTTAAGTCATACTCAGCAAGCTCAAAACCGTTTCTAGCTGTCTTTAAGGCCTTTAGACGCTCTTTTGTCGTCTTGGATTTAGAATCAGTAAAGACAAAGCAGTAGGATTGATGATTACTTCTTAAGACCCGACCTCTCAGTTGGTGTAGCTGTGCTAAGCCGAATCTGTCTGCTCCTTCTATTATTATGATAGTAGCATTTGGGACATTGACCCCCACTTCCACGACGGACGTGGCGACAAGGATGTCAATCTGTCCGCATGAGAATTGTTGCATCACTTCTTCTTTCTCTTTTGACTTGAGTTTGCCGTGGAGTATTCCTATCTCCACTTCAGGAAAGATGTCTTTCCGAAGACGAAGAGCCTCTTCTTTCACAGATTTGACGTTGAGTGAGAGCGCCTTGTCTGGGTCGGGCTCATCTATCCTTGGGCAGATCACATATGCTTGCCTCCCCTCTTTCAATTCCTTGCGAATTTTTTCGTAAGTTAAAGCTCTTTCTGCCGGAGATACTATCTCTGTGATAATCTGCTTTCTCCCTGGTGGCATCTCGTCCAGTATTGTCAGATCTAAGTCGCTATAGATAGTAAGAGCGAGGGTGCGAGGGATCGGTGTGGCGGTCATAGAAAGAAGATGTGGTGTGACCTCAGATTTATCTCGGGCGAGCTTGGCCCTTTGGGCCGTGCCGAAGCGGTGTTGCTCGTCTATTATAACAAGGGCTAAGTTTTTTCCACCCGAGGCGGATTGGCCTTGGGCCGAGAACTTAACCCCTTTTTGGATTAAGGAATGTGTACCGACCAAGATAGAAATACTTCCATCTTGGACCCATTTCAGAAGTTGGGTTCGTGAGATATGAGTAGAATCTTCGGGGTTCGCCTTTGAAGGGAACTTTCTGCACTCGCTTCCGGTGATAAGTCCGACTTGGACCCAGATACCCAAGTGTTTGAAATAGTCTATAAAGTTTTTAAAAAGTTGTTGAGCGAGGATCTCGGTCGGTGCCATATAGGCGACTTGGAATCCTGCTTCTACTACCGCGTAAGAAACAGTCGCCGCGACAAGCGTCTTGCCGGAGCCGACATCGCCCTCAAGGAGGCGCGCCATCGGTTTACCTTTCTTTAAATCTTTAGTGATTTGATCAATGGCTTTTAACTGTCCGTTAGTTGGCTTGAAAGGGAATTTGCTTAAGAATTCCTCAATGTCTTCTTGTTTGGTATTTATGGCTATCGATTTGTTTTTATCGTAGTTAGCTCGCGCTTTAAGATGGGCCATTTGGATAAAAAATATTTCTTCAAAGGCGAATCTCTTTCTGGCGACACGAGTATCTTTTTCGTTCTTGGGGGAGTGAATAAATACTAACGCGTCTAGAAGTGAAGGCAGGTTATATTTTCTTAATACTTCTTTCGGTATTGGGTCTTCAAGTTTCTTGTGTATACCGGATCTTAATATCTTTAATATGGAATGATGTAGCCACTTAGAGGATACTCCCCTGCTCTCTGGATAGACGGGTATCAATAGAGTCTCGTTAGTTTTTTCTGTGTTAGAGAATAAACTCTTTTTATTATTTTCTAAGTCAGATGATAGTTTATTTTCTGGTGAAAAGTCAGGATTAGCTAAGTAGGTGCCACTTTTTCCTTGAGTAACCTTTCCTGTAAGGCAAGTCCAAGAACTTTCTTTCAGCATATTTACGATATATGGTTGATGAAACCAGATGACTTTTATCTTCCCTGTTTCATCTTCAATAGTCGCTTCTGTCAGAGAAAATCTTTTCTTAAAAGCTCGAGTCTTTTTTATGTTTGTTATTTTACCGCAGATTGTTGCCATATCTCCTTTTGATATTTCTACAATCGGCTTAGTCTCTACGAGTTCTCCATAGCGAGAAGGGAGATGATGAAGTAAATCCTCTGCAGTTTTTATGCCGAGTTTAGACAGCGCTTTTTTTTGGGTATCCTTAAGGCGGAATATTTCTTCAATTGGTGAATCAGGTTGCATAGTATAATTTAAAGTGTATATTAAAAATAGAGATAAACCAATTGTTTATATTGTTCTTTAACTTTTATAAGGAGGATATATGTCAGAAAACAAATTAGTCAGTAGGATCAGAGAGATAGTTATGACCAAGGAAGAGTTCATGAATGGGGCCAAGCCATCATCTCTTTTTAAAGAGGTAAATGATGAAATAGCCACTGATATCATTTTGATTGATGAGTCAAAACATCGTCGAGATCTTGATTTCAGTATCCTTGCAAACCAATCGGTTACTAATCCCAGATATTAAAAAAGGAGGAGTTATGGATAAAGAAGTTAAGGAAATCATAGGGACAGGACTTGTTATACTATTAATAGGTTTGGCAGTTGCTGTCGTCTTTTCCCCTGAGGCACTTGGGGTGTTGTTGATCTTTATTTTTACATTAATATGTATTGTAATGTGCGTTTCTCCCCTTTTTGTGCCAAGCATAAGAGGCAGGAATATCCCTGATAAGGAAGAAGAAGATTGAATATCTCTTTTTAAAATTAAAAACTCCTTCGCTAAAAAGCGAAGGAGTTTTCTGTTTCTATAATTAAAATGTGAAGCTTCAGGTGCTTCACATTTTAATTATCTTGATATTTTGACGGCAATTTTCTCTACTAAGTGTTTACCTCTTTTAAGACAGTTAGTGCATATTTTAACCCTTCCTCCTGAGAGTAATGTCGCCCATTGGAGATTTGGGTAACGCCTTCTTTTACCGGTAGGGTTAAACTGGGTAGCACGAACACGGTTGCTATAGCCACCGCCCATCTGGGAACCCTTCTCACAAATTGGACAAACTTTTGTCATAATGTTTTTTATGTTAACATAAAAGGATTATTATGCAAGAGGTTAATTTTATTTTCGTTATAGCTATCCTTATAATGTCAGTTGTTATCCACGAAGTCTCTCATGGATATGTTGCCAGCATGTTGGGAGACCCGACGGCTAAGCTTGCCGGTCGGTTAACTTTAAACCCCCTTAAGCACTTAGACTTTCTCGGGTCTCTTATTGTGCCAATGGCTACTTATCTCTTAGGTGGTTTTATCTTCGGCTGGGCTAAGCCGGTCCCCTATAATCCTTATAATCTCAGGAATCAGAAATGGGGTCCGGCTTTGGTGGGGCTAGCGGGTCCTTTTTCTAATCTATCAGTCGCTCTATTTTTCGGAGTTATTATAAGATTTAATATGGGATTCTCCTCGATGGCTTTTATTCAAATAGCCGGATTAGTCGTCTTTATAAATATTATTTTAGCTGTATTTAACTTAATTCCCATTCCTCCTCTTGATGGTTCAAAAGTCCTTTTTGCCCTCATTCCTTATAGATACAGTCATATTCAAACGAAGATTGAGCAATACGGCCTTATCTTGCTTATATTTTTCATTTTCTTTCTTTTTCAATTCATATTCCCTATAATTTCCGGCTTATTTCAGCTTATTACCGGCTTTTCTCTATAATTAATTATTAATGAGTGAAAGTTTAAAAAAATCTCAATTTCCGGTAGGGGCACATTTTTCTATCGCTAATGGGTATAAATCCGCTTTTTCTGACGCTGTTTTAATCGGTGCTTCGGCTATTCAGATTTTCTCTAAGAATCCAATGTCCGCGAGATTTCGAGAGGTGACAGAAGAAGAATCTCAAGAAGTTAAGGAATTTAAAGCTAAAAATGATATAGAATATGCGGTAATCCATGCTTCTTATCTTTTGAATTTCGGTCGTCCACTTGAAGAAAACTCGTTTCCTATAATGTCTTTAGCAGAAGACCTTTATAATGCCGAGATGCTCCATGCAGATGGAGTAATTCTTCATTCTGGAAAAAGTCTTACTATGGGCATAGATGAGGCCGAAGATAATTTTGTGGCTAATATAAAGACAGTTCTTAATAAAACGGCTAAATTAAAGGCTAAAGTAATTATAGAGAATACCGCCGGTCAAGGGACAGAGATGGGCTTCGTCTTAGGTGATTTAGAAAGAGTGTTTAAGAAGCTCGGTAAGGATAAAAGGGTGAAGTTTTGTTTTGATACAGCTCATGCTTATGGCGCCGGTTATGACCTGCAGAATTCTAAAATAGCGGAAAAAATAGTGGAGGAGATAGATAATACCATCGGAGTTAAAAATATAGCCTGTATCCACTTAAATGATTCTAAAAAAGAGCTCGGTTCAAGGGTGGACAGACATGAAGATATTGGTCATGGAACTATCGGAGAAGCCGGTCTCAAGTCTTTTGTAGTGTCACTTATGAAAAAAGCGACTACTCCTATTCCTTTAATCCTTGAAACTCCGCAAGGTTTTGATACTTATGAGGACCAGATAAAGAAAGTTAGAGGGTGGCTTGCTTAAAAGTTATCCACAGGGGACCTTTTCATATTGTCCAATTAGTTTAAAATTAAATTGGAGTTTCAAATAGGGATTCGACATAAGGTTGCTACGCACAACCTCACTTTTAAAAAGGAGGTAAACCCAACTCGCAATGGCTCCTTATGTCGTCTCCCGACCAAAAAACAATAGTTGTTTAAAAATATAATAAAATTAAAATCTCGCACACAAAGGCCTTCTCAACAGAAGGCCTATTTTTTATTTAAAATAGCAATTACCCATCACTTGCCACATCCCAAGCTCAAGAAAGAAATACAATGCTTGGTAAAATACTAATTTCACAAGATTTTCATCCTTTGGAGGATTAAATATAAATAAACGAGTGAATTTTATGAGATAAGCACGACAGAGTCGCCATTTTGAGGAGAGGTAGCGTCTATGTTAAAATTGTCTCTTATTTTCTGAACAAAGCTTAACGACGCCTTTGGTTCTCCTTGTGTTACGAAAACTTTCTGAAGCGTGTTAGCGCTCTTTTCTACAAAGGCCATTAGGCCATTTATGTCAGCATGTGCAGAATAACCGCTTAGACTTAGAATCTTTGCTTTTATAGTTACTTCTACCCCGAATATATTTATAGATTTTGCTCCGTCTTGGAGCCTTCTGCCTAATGAGTTTACTGCTTGGTATCCGGCTATGAGTAAAGCATTTCTCTCATCTCCAAGATATAATTTTTCATGATGTATTATCCTTCCGCCGTTTGACATACCAGATCCGGCAATGATTATCTTTGGTGCCGGTATTTTATTTATCGCTTTTGACTCTTCTCCAGACTCGGTGAATTTAAGCCCCGGGAATCTAAAGACATCATCTCCTGAATTGATGATATATTTAGCTTCTTTATTATAATATCTTTCATAATGTCTATAGATAGCTGTCGCTTTTATTGCCAGCGGGGAATCAAGGAAAATAGGGACCCGAGGTATTCTCTTGTGCTCAACAAGTTCATTTATCTCAAAGAGGAGCTCTTGTGTCCTCTCAAGTGAGAATGCGGGTATAAGGAGCACTCCACCGGTGCCAACTGTGTCCTCTATTGTTCTTTCTAATTTTAGCTTACGGTCTTCTCTTCCTTCGTGCTCCCTGTCTCCGTAAGTGCTCTCTATTACCAAGAAATCAGCGTCTTCTACTGGGTCGGTCTTTCTTAAGAGTGGCGCCGGAGAATTACCTAAGTCGCCCGAAAATACTGTTTTTTTACCATCGGCATAAATTTCAATAATACTTGAGCCGAGGATGTGACCGGCATCTTTGAATATTACCTCCAGTCCGCCAATTGGTAGTTTGTCATAGTATTCAACACTTTCCCATTTGCTAAGGGCATTTGATATATCTTTCTCTTCATAGGGTGGCTTGGTATTATCGTATAGGGCTTCGTGTTGTAAGATAGACAGAGCGTCTTCAAACATAAGTTTTGCCAATTCGCGAGTGGCTGGCGTGGAGTATATCTTCCCTTTAAAACCGCTTTTTACCAGGATTGGGATCCTCCCTATATGATCCATATGAGCATGAGTGACGAGAAGAGCGTTTATCCCCTCAAGATCGTATTCAAAAGAAGCGTTATTTTTCTCTTCTCTGCTCTTTGAACCTTGGAACATTCCGCAGTCTATCAATACTTTTGTGGTCTCGTCTCCTTTTGTATGTTCAAGGAGGTAATTTGCCCCGGTTACCTCTTGCCCGCCTCCATAGAAATTAAGTTTTAACATAATTTTATTTTAACAGAGTTTTCTTTTAATACCAAAAAATAATGTGTATCTGATGTATAGATAAGTATATCTTTTATACGACCGTTGAATTTGTATACTTAGGTTGTTTAAATAGAAAATACCATTCACTGGTTGGCAAATGGTATTTTCTAATGGTTATTTGAGGAGTGAACTCCTAGGGTGTTTCCACGTGGGTGGAAGCATGTAACACCAAGGTGTTAGATGACGGATCCTCCCGAAAACAATTATTTGATCTAGAAGTTTATGTCCTCAAAGAACCTATTAATAGTATAATTCAAAAATAAAAAAAATTCAAGAATGTGTGCCCTAAGTCCAACAATCAATTGCGACACTTGGTAAATAAGGTGTTATTACATTTACCTAAGATGAGAATAGATGTAATGATATCCTATTTTTTATCCTTTTGAAGTTTGATTATAAATAAACGAGTGGCTGAATATAAAATTTCTGGTTTCCTGCTTGCAAGGAGAAATTTTAATGAAGT
>PFDM01000062.1:14571-34968 GCA_002772825.1 Parcubacteria group bacterium CG10_big_fil_rev_8_21_14_0_10_38_31
ATAAAAAATAAGGTGTTATTACATTTACCTAAGATGAGAATAGATTATTTTATCTCATCTTTTGAGTAGAGGAAATTGAAATCTATTTTCTGGTAATCAAACAGTTCATCGTCTCTAAAGAACCTTTTGACCTCTTCTTCAGCTGTTTCCACAGAATCTGAGGCATGCACAAGATTTGATTGCATACTCATTGAGAAGTCTCCTCTGATACTGCCGGCTGATGCTTCGTATCCTTTTGTCGGGCCGACGATTATCCTGGTTGTTGATACGGCATTTATGCCGGAGAGGACCATTATGACAACGGGACTAGATTTCATATATCTTTTTATCTCAGCGAAGAAGGGCTTGTCTTTGTGGTGGCAATAATGTTCTTCAAGTATTGCATCTTCAAGCTGGGTCATCTTCATACCAACTATCTTTAACCCCTTTCTTTCAAATCGGTGGATCACTTCACCTAAGAGGTTTCTCTGTAGTGTGTCCGGTTTCATTATTATTAATGTCTTTTCTTCTTTTGTGTTTTCCATATGAAAATTATTGTATCTCTTTTGAGTTAATTTGCAAATTATTTAATATATAATTTATTGCCGTCGCTTTGTATTCGTATGGTGCCAAGCTCGTCAGTGCGCAGGGTTGGTATACCAAAGTCTTCTAATCGTTTCATCACTTCTTGATGTGGGTGACCATAGGTGTTGTCTCTGCCGGCGGAGATTATCGCGTAATCCGGATTAGTGTAACCTAAGAATGTTTCCGAACTTGATGTTTTAGAACCATGATGTCCGACTTTAAGGATATCAGTCTTAAGATTATCTTGATATACTGAAGCCAAATAATTTTCTATTTTCTGCGGTGAGTCGGCGGTAAAGAGAAAAGAGTTCTCTCCGTAGATTAGTCGTGCCACGATAGAAGCGTCATTAGTGTCCCATCCGTCTACGTCTTGATTAGGGAACAGTATTTCCAGATATGCGTTTTCATCAAGATTTATTTTCATCCCCTGCCGAGCTTGGATTGTCTGGATATTTTTTTCACTAATAACTCTCCTGAACTCTTTATAGATGTTTGTGTCTGAGGAGGCGCCCGGCTCCATTACCAAACTTATATCAAAATTCTTTATAACTTCTGGCAGTCCGCCTATGTGGTCGGCGTCAGGGTGAGTGGCTATCAATACATCAATAGATTTGTCGTAAAAAGGGATAATCTTTCCAAGCTCTTCTAGCACTTTTTTGTTTCTTCCTCCGTCAATTAAAACTTGATTGCCATTCGGCGTTTCAATAAATATAGCGTCGCCTTGCCCTATGTCTAAGAAAGCGACCATGAGTGTGCTCCGCGTTTCAGCATATACACCATACCAGACAAAAAATGTGGCAACAAGGAGAACTCCAAGAAAATAATATTTAAAATCCTTCTTCAGATTTCGCATTGTTTTGATTATATCATTTTAGATTAGTTAATACCCTAAGAGGTGTAAATGTTGTGAGCTTGTCTCTGGTGAGATTGACACTCATTTTAAAACTGCTATTCTATTTGTATGTTAATACCAACTGTTATAGAAAAATCACAATTTGGTGAGAGGGCTTATGATATATATTCTCGTCTTTTAAAAGAAAGGATTATTTTTCTAACCGGACCCATAAACGATGCGGTCGCCAATACTGTCGTGGCGCAACTGTTGTTTCTTGAATCAGAAGATCCTAAGAAAGATATAAATCTTTATATCAATTCTCCCGGTGGTTCTGTCTCTGCGGGGCTTGCTATATATGACACGATGCAACATATAAAATGTGATGTTTCAACAATTGGACTCGGCATCGCCGCTTCAATGGGGGCGACACTCCTTATCTCCGGTACAAAAGGGAAGCGTTTCATTCTTCCTAATGCAGAGGTAATGCTTCATCAGGTTATGGGTGGGGCGGAAGGGCAAGCTGTTGATGTGGAGATTCAGGCTAGGCAGATTCTTAGGGTCAAAGAGAGGATCAATCAGATACTGGCAAAGCACACAGGTCAACCAATCTCAAAGATAGAGAAAGACACTGACCGTGATTTCTATATGAGAGCTGACGAGGCTCTGGTTTATGGAGTTGTTGATAAAATTATCAAACCAAAACCACAAAATAATAAATAAGATAATAGAAAGAGTAAATATAAAATCCTCACCAACTAATTACTGGTGAGGATTTTTGTATGTAGAGAGCTTTTTTATTAGGCTATCTCCTGTCATCTCAGATGGTCTTGGGGTAGAGAGGAGGTCTAAGATAGTTGGTGCGACATCTATCAGTATGCCGTCCGTTCTTTTGTATTTTTCCTTTATCTCTTCTTGAGAGAAAGGTTCACTTATTTTAAAATCTTTTCCTATCAGGTAAAATGGTACAGAGTTAGTGGTGTGCTTAGTCCTTTGTTCTCCGGTTAATTTATATATCTTTTCTTCGGCGTTTCCATGATCGCCTGTTATTATTATGACTCCTCCAAATTCAATCACCGCTTCTACTACTCTGCCGACTTCTCTGTCCAGTGTCTCAATGGCTTTAATAGTAGCTTCAAAGTCTCCAGTATGTCCCACCATATCAGCATTAGCAAAATTTGCCAATATGAAGTCATATCTTGGAATACTTTCTATAACTGTGTCTGCCACTTTACCGGCTGACATCTCTGGCTTGAGGGCGAAGCTTGTGGTTTCTGGGGAGTCTATCAATATCCTGTCTTCTCTTGGGAAGGGTTGTTCTCTTCCACCATTGAAGAAGTATGTTACATGAGCGTATTTTTCTGTCTCAGCGATGTGTATTTGGCTCAAGCCCGCATCTGATATGGCTCTCGCCAATGGATAGTTGTTTTCTATCGGAGGAAAAAGGACAGGAAGATTGAAATTTTTATTATATTCAGTCATTGTCGCAAAAAAGACGTTAGTTAATTCTCTTCTCGCGAATTTATCAAAACTTTTATTAGTGAAAGATTCTGTTATTTGTCGCATACTGTCTTCTCTAAAATTAAAGAAGATAACCGCATCATTATTTTTAATCCTACTTTCTTTAGAAGGGTGTATGTCTTCAGATTGAAGATAAGCAGGCTCTATGGATTCATCAGTTAGTCCTTCATCGTAACTACCTTTGATATATGAGGATGCCAATGTAAATATCTCCCCTTTTCTTTCTACAAGTAAATTGTAAGTAGTCTCGGTTCTGTCCCAGTTACCGTCACGATCCATAGCGTATTTCCTCCCTATAATAGAGGCAATTTTAGCGAAAGGGTATTGTTTCTCCAGATGGCGTTCAAGCTCTGTAAAGAAAGTCGCGCCTTCTTTCAGTGAAGCATCTCGTCCATCGGAGAAAAGATGCAAGAAAACCCGTTTTATATTTTTCTGTTTTGCGTAATCTAAGAGAGCATACAAGTGGGAGGAGTGAGCATGGACTGAACCGGATGAAAAAAGTCCAATAAAGTGCAAACTCGCTTTGGCGTCTTCCGATTGCTCTTTTATATGAGAGATGGCTTTCTCTAGAGTTTTATTTTTAAAGAAAGACCCGTCGTCTATCGCGACTGATATGCGTGGCAAGTGAGTATAGATAACTTTACCTGACCCCATCGTCAAATGCCCCACTTCACTGTTACCGGGCTCGTTCCACGGTAGACCGACAGCAGTCCCTGACGCTTGTATTGTCGCAAATGGGTAATCCTTTTCAATTTCTGAAAAGAATGGGTGAATGGCAAGCTCCCAAGGCGATTCAATGATATTTGACCCTACACCAAAGCCGTCCATTACGATAAGAACTACAGGTTTATATTTCTTCTTTTGATTAGGTTTCGGTATTTCCATATTATTCCTTAAAATATATCATTTTTAGCGCAATCTTGCTAATTGAAATAGGTCGTGATATTGTTAGAATATTGAATACTTATTATTTAACAGTTAACTTTGTATTAAATTCGTTTATTTTTATGACTATTTATATGAAAAATACAGTATTAATGGAAAATACGAATAAAATACTAAAAATTTATGATATCTTTAAAGCTACTGATGGTACTTGCGGGTATTTCCGCTATCATGGGGATTGGTTTGGGTTATTTTCTAAGATACCTAATCGCTCTGGGGGAGAAAACTTCGTCCGAAACTAAGGTTAAACAACTTCTTTTAGACGCTAAAACTAAAGCTCAAGAAACTCTTGATGAAGCCAAGAGTAAAGCTGATGTGCTTATAGAATCTGCTAAAAATGAAGAAAAAACAGCTCTTACTCAGGTTAGGAAAATGGAGGAAAGGATTATAAAGAGAGAAGAACAGGTGGAAAAACGCCATTCTTCTCTTGAAAGCGAGGCGGAAGAGATAAAAGAAAAAGTAAAAAAGATAAATAAGATTAAGGAAGATATTGATAAGCTGGAAGAGGAGAAAAGGAAGGAGCTTGAGAAGGTGGCATCTCTTACTGAAGACGACGCCAAGGATCAACTACTGAAAGATATTGAGAAGAAGTATGAAGAAGATTTATTGATAAGGATAAGGAAGATTGAGACCTCAGGTAAAGAAGAGCTTGAGAGAAGGGCTAAGGATATCCTCTCAAGTATTATCCAAAGACTCGCTTCTTCAACGGCCTCTGAGGTCACGACAACAAGCGTGCCTATTCCATCTGATGATATCAAAGGGAAGATTATTGGTAAGGAAGGACGGAACATTAGGGCGTTTGAAGCGGCTGCCGGTATTGAAGTTATCGTTGATGATACCCCGGGGACGGTTATCATATCCGGATTTGATCCGGTGCGAAGGCATATTGCCAAGGTAGCTCTTGAGAGTTTGATTCTTGATGGACGCATACAGCCGGCTCGCATAGAGGAGATGGTAGAAAACGCGCGCCGAGAGATAGATAAGATAATAAGAGATAAAGGTGAACAGGCCGCTTATGAAGCCGGAGTATTCGGTGTTGATCCTAGATTGTTGTCTGTGCTGGGCAGACTTCACTTTAGGACAAGTTATGGGCAAAATGTGTTGCGTCACTCTATTGAGATAGCACACTTAGCCGGTATGCTTGCCGAAGAGCTTGGAGCTAATGTAGTTGTCGCCAAGAAAGGGGCACTTTTCCATGATATTGGTAAAGCGATGGACCATGAAGTCCAAGGGACTCACGTGGAGATAGGAAGACGCATCCTTCAGAAGTTTAATATAGAGGAGGATGTTATTAAGGCTATGCAGGCTCACCATGGAGAATATCCTTATGAAACTCTTGAGTCTATCATTGTGCAGACAGCGGATGCCATATCGGGGGCAAGACCGGGGGCAAGGCGTGATACATTGGAGAATTACTTAAAGAGACTTGGGGACCTTGAGGCTATTGCTAACTCTTTCTCCGGTGTGGAGAAATCGTATGCTATACAGGCTGGCAGGGAGATAAGAATTTTTGTTAATCCTAAGGATGTGACAGATCTTGAAGCCCATAAAATGGCTCGTAGTATAGCTGACAGGGTGGAAAATGAACTAAAATATCCAGGTGAGATCAAAATAAATGTTGTTAGGGAAACAAAGGTTATTGAATATGCGCGATAAAGTCACCGAGTATCGGTAAAATAGTATCCACCACTGGCTATTGCTTGAAATGTGGCTTAATATATAATTATCTTATAAGGATTTAGGTCGAAATTATTAAAATTGTTTTATTAACTTACTAGTGAATTAGATGAATTAGGGTCTATTTGTTCTTAATAATCTAAGCGCTAATAATCTAAGAGTTAAATATATGAATAAAGCAGGTATTGTAGAAATCGTTCATGAGAAATTGGGTGGCACAAAGACACAATCTGAAGATATCGTAGATACAATAATCAATTCAATCATTGATTCTCTTAAGAAGGAAGATGAGGTTTCAATAGCCGGACTTGGTATCTTCTCTGTGAAGCAGAGAGCCGCAAGGACCGCAAGGAATCCAAGGACAGGAGAGACAGTACAAGTTGCCGCTATGAAAGTTCCAAAGTTTAGAGCCGCAAAGGCACTAAAGGATGCGGTAAAATAATATTTTTTTCTGATCAGAAAAACAAAAATCCCTCACCGACTGGTGAGGGATTTTTGTTTTATTTAAACGGCTCAATCCGCCCGCCAGCTGGCGGACGGGTTGAGCCGTTTAGGTTTTGTATTTTTCAACGGCTAAACACCTACTTAGCCGTTGAAAAATACAAAGGACGGTCCTCTGTATTTTTTCTATGATTCCTCCATATCGACAATAAGCGTTCCCCACGTGAAGTCATGTGCGCCGAGGCCCTCTCCCGTCTCTGGATTAAATTGTTCACGGAAACCGGATTTTTCAATCAATGAGATTGATGAATCTTTGATTTTCTGCGCTTCAGCGGTAAAGCCGTATTGTAGAAGTCCTTTATATATAAACCAGTTTGACGCAATCCATGTGGGACCGCGCCAAAACCCTTCAGGATTGTATGATGGCTCATCGCGCGATACTGTCGGTACCGAATAATTTGCTAAAAAGAACTTTGGGTCAAGAAGATATTTATCCACCAGCACCCGCGCCTCGTCTTGAGAGAGGAGTTTGGCGAATAGAGGCGCAAAGATTGCCCATGTCTTCACTTTAATTTTTCGATAGTCTTCCCCATAGGTTGATAAATATAATCCACCACCGTCCATAAGCGCGCGCATAGATGTGGCAATTCGTTCCGCTTCCGTATTAAAGTATTGCGCGTCGTATTCGTGACCCAATTTTTCTGCAATATGTGAAAGACAGCGAAGATTTTCAACCATAATGGCATTGAATGGCACATCTTTCACCCAGAAGAAGTTTTTCATACAGAACGGAGCATCAAAATTGCATTGCTTATTTTCTTCCACGAGTTTCATTCGTTTTTGATAGTTTATTTCTTCCGTATGTGTCGGCGGAAGGTCTAATAAGGTGTCAAAGCGAGGTGAATTATCTTCCCCGGACTCATCTGGATTGAGAATGCCAATCAAATGTCGTTCATGAGGATCGCGTTCATTGAGAAGATATTTGTAAAAGTGAAATAGGTTTGGATATATTTTTTTCAAAAACAGCATGTCCCCATCTTTTTGAAAGATACGCCATATCGCATAAGCTATCATGGGCGGTTGGGTGATACTGCTTGTTCCCGTTTTCCCCCAGTCAATTTTAAGGCGACGTGTACTTTCAAACGCGTGATCGTCCCAGTAGATCATATGGGGGATCATTCCGTTATTAAATTGTCGTGAAAGAAGAGAAAGGATTTCTTGTTTTGCCTCCTCCGGTTCAAAGTGGGTAAGTACAATTGCATGAAAGCATGAGTCCCATAGCCATTGATAAGGATACATTGTTGGCGATGGTACGGTGTAACTTAGTTCGCCCGCTTGTCTACGGTTTCTCTTTAAGAGTTCATAACTCCGTACGCGTAATATTTCCGGGATGATCATAGGGGTATAGTTTTAGTAGATGTATAATTAAGGGTCGTGTTCCCCATGGACTCAAGTATTCTTAGTCTCATTATTAGTTTACCATATTTAAATTGACGTGGGTATGCAACACTAAAAAATAAAGGTATGTTCTTCCAGCTGTTTCTTTAGATTATTTGTTGAACCAATATATAACCCACCGTCTTTCTCACTTCTCAATATATATGTATAGAACATCATTCAAAATGAAATTTAGTGTGCGGGTAGGGGGAATCGGTCATTCTCGTGGATATTTATTTCGTCTTTTGGACTTATAAATATCTCACTCGCTCGACCCCCACTCGCCGTCTCTGATTTTTTTCGTTCCTCAAAAATCAGGCTCCACGACGGCTCGGTTCGATTTCCCCTACTACCTATAAAAATATAATCACCCAAAGCTCCGCTTCGTTCTCGTTATTTTTGTGCGGGTAGGGGGAATCGAACTCCCGTATACTGCTTGGAAGGCAGTCATTCTACCACTAAACTATACCCGCATTATTTTTACTCTATTTGGTTAAAAATGATTTTAAGAATTCTTTTCCACAACCAGATTTTAAGTATTTCTCTCTTTTTCTTGCTGTTTTATAATCATTCTACCGCTAAACTATACTCGCCTACGCTACACTTCGGCGGGCAAGCCCGTCAATTTCAGTGGGCAGACTCGCCGAAAGGCAGATACTAGTCCACTTTTATACATAGCTTTAACATCATTGATTTTAGCAGAATTTGGTGATTTTGGCAAAAAAATAACCCCTCGTTTGTAAACGAGGGGTTATCTAAGAGATTTACTCAGCTGTAGCTTCAGATGCTGTTTCTTCAGCAGGAGCCGCTTCTGCAGGAGCTTCACATGAGCAAGGCTCAGTGTTGCAAGTAGGGCATGTTTTCTTTTCGTCCATAATCTTTATATTAACTTAAGACTGACAATGACGACCTAGTACAATAAAAAATAACCCATTAGGGTTATTAGTATTATACACATAGGCAATCTATTGTCAAGTTTACACAATACACTTAGTCACTTTGTCAAGTTTTATTAGATATTCTTTATCTTTCTCCAGCGTTTTACAGCAGTAGACCGAGCTAATTCTTTTTCAATTTTTATAGTTATATCAGCAAAATCGACATTATCTTTATGAATTCCGTCTATTTTTATCTTTTCGGCTCGCTTTATCGCTTCTTCTGCTTTTTCTATATCAATCTCTTCCGCTCTTTCTGCCGTATCAGCCAGAATTACAATTTTATCTTTTAATACTTCTATAAAACCGCCGGAAACAGCCACTATTTCTTTATCTTTTTCTTGAGTTTTAATCTCAATAACTCCCGGTTTTAATATGGAGATTAGTGGGATATGCTCTGGTAATACCGTTATCTCACCAGCTTTTGTAGGTATGGTCACCTGTAATACTTCCCCACGAAAAACAATCCTCTCAGGTGTGACTATTTCAAATTCTACTGTCTTTTGTGGCATATTTTAACGCTGTATTTATTTTTTAGATATTACTTCTTCTATGTTTCCCTTCATATAGAAATCACCCTCGTTTTTATCATCATGTTTGCCGTCCAATATTTCTTCAAATCCTGTAATTGTCTCACTTAACTTCACATATTTTCCCGGAGCTCCTGTAAAAGTTTCCGCGACAAAGAATGGTTGGGACAAGAATCTCTGGATTTTCCTTGCGCGAGATACTATTAACTTATCTTCGTCAGAAAGCTCTTCCATTCCTAGTATCGCGATTATATCTTGGAGGTCTTTGTATCTTTGGAGCACTTTTTGGACAGCTCTCGCTACTTGGTAATGTTTTTCACCGACAATCTTCGGGTCAAGAATGATAGAAGAAGAGTCAAGTGGGTCCACTGCCGGATAAATACCAAGTTCAGATAATCCGCGAGACAACACTACAGTAGAATCAAGATGAGCGAAAGTTGTTGCTGGTGCAGGGTCGGTAAGATCGTCAGCCGGCACATAAACCGCTTGGATAGATGTTATTGACCCTTTATCTGTGGAGGTGATCCTCTCTTGGAGTTCACCCATCTCAGTAGCAAGTGTCGGTTGGTATCCTACGGCAGACGGCATTCTACTTAAGAGGGTAGAAACTTCTGACCCTGCTTGTGTAAAACGAAAAATATTGTCAACGAAGAATAGAACATCCTGATTTTTCTCATCACGGAAATATTCAGCCATTGAAAGGGCGGTTAAAGCTACGCGAGCTCTGGCTCCCGGCGGTTCATTCATCTGCCCGAAGACCATAGCGAGCTTGTCTATCACTTTAGATTCTTTCATTTCATGATAAAGATCATTTCCTTCACGCGTTCTTTCTCCCACTCCGGCAAAAACAGAGACCCCTCCATGAGCCTTGGCAATATTGTTGATAAGCTCTTGGATGATTACAGTTTTACCCACACCCGCTCCACCAAAAAGACCAACCTTACCACCTTTTAATATAGGGCAGATAAGGTCAATCACCTTAATGCCTGTTTCCAGTATTTCATTTTCTGTAGATTGGGCGATAAATTCAGGCGCCGGTCTGTGGATAGGGTATCTCTTTTCTGTTTTTGGTTGAATCTCACCATCAATGGCGTCACCTAAAACATCAAAAATGCGTCCCAATGTATTTTCTCCAACAGGTGCACTAATAGGTTTTCTTGTGTTTATAACAATATCACCTCGTTTGATTCCATCTGTTGATGTCATGGCTATTGTCCTTACCAAATTAGACCCAATATGCTGTTGAGTCTCCAAGACAATCTTTTTCTTACCACTTTCTATTTCTAGAGCGGTAAAAATCTCTGGTAAATTTTCTTTAAAGTATACGTCAACTACCGCTCCGATGATTTGTTTTACTTGTCCTTTAGCCTGTGAAGTTGTTTCTGATTTTTTTTCCATATTTTTATGATAAAATATATAAATTATTTATTAAGTGCTTCTGCTCCCGCTGAAATTTCAGCGATTTCTGCTGTAATGCTTCCTTGTCTTGCTTTATTGTAAAATAATGTCAATTCTTGGACCATCTCTTCTGCCGAGTCAGTCGCCTTGTGCATGGTGGCCATTCTGGCGCTATGTTCGGAAGCATTTGATTCAAGAAGAGCTTGATAAAGTTGGATTTCTATTAGTCTTGGGATGATCTCATCTAGGACTTCTTCCGAACTAGGTTCAAAGATGTATTCGTATTTAAATTTGTTGGAGCTTAAATGTTTTTCTTCTTTCTCTTCTATAAATTTCTTATTTAAGCCGACCCTGGTATCTTGTCCGACGACTCCAAGATATTCTTCATTGGAGTTAATGTCAATCGGCAGAAGTTGTTTGATTCTAGGTATTTGTTTTACTGCGTTTACAAAGTCTGTATAAGCGACCATGATCTTGTCGTATTTCTCAGACAAGAAGCCGTCAATAATCATCTTAGATATGGGAAAAACTTCTTTAAATTCAGGAGTGATATCTAACTTTGAGAAATCGGCTATTATATTATAGCCATAATTATGATAAACACTTACCCCTTTTTTTCCTAATAATATAAAATCAGTTTCAATTTTTTCAACACCCACCTCTTGATGTTTCTTTATAGAATGGACGACTTTGTTTATTAAAGTTGTGTTAAATCCTCCGCACAAACCGCGATTGGAAGTGATAAGGATTATCCCTATCTTGGACATTTTTTTTCTCTTTGTTAGAAGCGGATGTGGGGTTGAGTTGATATTGATTGAGTTGGCTAAATTCAAGATAATTTCCCAGCTTGAATTTGCATATGTTCTTGTGCTTAGAACACGCTCAATAGCCTTGCGCATTTTTGCGGCCGCAACCATCTCCATCGCCCTCGTAACCTTTTTGGTATTGCTGACGGATTTTATTCTTGATTTTATCTCTTTGATTTTTGCCATATTAGATTTAATCTTTGACCCCTAAGTATTTATCCACGCTTTCACAACTTAAGGTTGATTGTGCTTTTCTCTATTGCAATGTCGCTTTATAATCAGAAATTAACGCTTTCATTTCAGCTTCTAATTCTTCATTGAATTCACCGTTGGATATTTGGTCTAAGACTTTTTTACCAGCCATATCTGCATATTGATGTAGTCCCTCTTCAAATTTCATTACATTTTCAACCTCCACATCATCAATAAATCCGTTAATCAACGCGTAAAATATTAAGACTTGCTTAGCTACCAGCAGTGGTGAGTATTGATCTTGTTTTAGAATCTCATTTAACCTCTTTCCTCTCTCCAGTTTTGCTTTAGTGTCTTGGTCTAAATCTGAGCCAAATTGAGCAAAGGCAGCGAGCTCTCTGTATTGAGCCGCTTCCAGTCTCATCTTACCGGCAACTTTTTTCATCGCTTTTATTTGAGCGGAACTTCCGACTCGCGATACGGACAATCCGGCATTTACCGCCGGTCGATTCCCCTTGTAGAAAAGGTCCGGCTCCAAGTATATCTGGCCATCAGTAATGGATATCACATTTGTGGGGATATAGGCGGAGACATCGCCTGCTTGAGTTTCAATGATAGGTAGAGCTGTGATTGATCCTCCACCATTTTCTTTGTTTAGACGACATGATCTCTCTAGTAATCTAGAGTGTAAGTAGAACACGTCTCCCGGGTATGCTTCTCTCCCTGGGGGTCTTCTTAAGAGTAGTGATATTTCACGATAAGCGACAGCGTGCTTGGATAAGTCATCATATACTATCAAGACATCTTCTCCTTTGTCTAAGAAGTATTCAGCCAAAGCTGTTCCAGAGTAAGGAGCTATATATAGTAGAGACGCCGGATCAGAAGCACCTGCCAATATAACAGTCGTATAATCCATAGCGCTGTTTTTTTCGAGCTTAGATACAATACTTGCTATCTTTGACTTCTTCTGTCCAATAGCTACATAGATACATTTCATATTTTGACCTTTCTGATTGATGATAGTGTCAATGGCAACAGCAGTCTTTCCTATCTGCCTATCTCCAATTATGAGTTCTCTTTGTCCTCTACCTATTGGGATCATGGCATCGATAGCCTTAATCCCAGTTTGCACCGGCTCATTAACAGATTGTCTTTTTATGACACCAGGGGCAATCTTTTCAATAGGGTAGGATTTGTCTGTCTTTATACTGCTCTTTCCGTCAATCGCCTCTCCTAGCGGATTTACGACTCGTCCGACCATCTCTTCTCCTACTGGGACTTGTAATATTTTTCCAGAAGCTATTACTTCGTCGCCTTCTTTTATCTTTGAGTAATCTCCTAAGATGATAGCGCCGACATTATCTTCTTCCATGTTCAAGACAACCCCGTATACTACCTTTTCCTCATTTTTGAATTCAATCATCTCTGACATGGCAACTTCGGAGAGGCCGGAGATTTTTACAATCCCATCACTGGTAGAGATAACTTTACCTGTATTTTTAATAGTGATATCCGCTTTATGTTCGGAAATCTTGTTTTTTATTTGCTCTATGATGAAATCTTTAGTATTTGACATAATATATATTTATCTATCTTTTAATGAAATTATTTAAATTTTTGATTTTTGTCTTTAGGCTTCTGTCCAATATTTTATCGTTATACTTAATTATCATTCCGCCTAAAATACTTTTATCTATATTCTCTTTTATTATTACTTCTTTTGCTTTCGATTCTTTTATTAAGAATTTTTTTAATGATTCTTGAGACTCAGCGTCTAGTTTATTAGATGTTGTTACTTCAGACTCAACAATTTTATTCTCTTTGTTCCATAAAGATGAGAATACCTGAGATACCTTATCGGCTTTTGAAACATCATTATTTATAATAAGCAAATTAACAAAATTATTTACAATATTTTTTATCTCGTCATCGTTTTTACCTGAGATGGAATAAAATAATCCGGTCGCATATTCTTTAGGAGTAATTTTCATGAATTTAGTTACTGTTTAGCGCCCTTTTTATAATCTCTCTGTCTTTTTCCATATCAAATTTATCTTCAAGTATTTTTTCTACAGAAAGCGTTATCAAGTCAGCTATCTCGTCTTTTATTTCTTTTGTTATTTGATTTCTCTCTGCCCTCATTCTTTCTTTTTCTTTGTCTACTAATATTCTGATTTCTTCTTTTGCCTTGTCTGTCATCTCATCTTTTTTAGTTTTAGCTAATTCGTCAGCTTTTGTCATTATGATTGACGCTTCTTTCTTTGCCTCAACGATAATGGCATTTTTTTCTTTTCTTGCTTCATTTAGTTGAAGCTCTGCTCTGTCTGCCATCTTTAATCCGTCTTTTATCCGGTTCTTTCTGTCCTCAAGGAATTTAAAGATAGGTTTATATCCTAGTTTATATAGAACAAAAAACAATATAGCGAAATTTAATAATTGCGCTATAAGTATTTTATAGTTTACTCCAAATGCTTTTAAAAGCTCCATATATTTTAAAAAACAAAAAATAAGACCTCGCCAGTCTCTTTGGATAAGGAAACCGGTAGGGTCTTATTTTTTTAACCGAATAAAATTATCAATGTGATTACTAAAGCGTAGATACCTGTTGATTCGGTGATCGCCATAGTTACGAACATAAGTGGTGTTATCTTCCCGCTAACTTCAGGATTTCGTCCTATCGCTTCCATCGCTTTAGATGCGATAATCCCCTCTCCGATGGCTGGACCAATAGCGCCTAATCCAATCGCTAGACCCGCTGCTAATGCTTTTACTGCTTCTGTTTCCATAATTTATTTATTTTTAACTTATAATTATTTATTATTAAATTGATGCTTGTTCTATCAGTTCGTCCGGTTCTATCTCGGATGCCAAAGTTATAAATACCAGTGTCAATGTGGCAAAGACGAAGGCTTGGACTATCGCCGTAAGCACTCCTAAGAACATAAAAGGAAGTGGCGCTATAAAAGGGATTAAGAAAAGCATAACCATACCCAAGACTTCCCCTGCAAATATATTCCCGAAAAGCCGGAATGATAAAGAAAGTATCTTGGCGATCTCGCCAACAATATCCATTACCCCAAGAAAGAATTTTAATGGGCTCTTAAAGTTTAGAAACTTACCTAGGTATCCCCATGGTCCATGTGTCGCTATCGCTACAACTTGGATTATTATAACAGATATTATAGTTAAGACAAGTACCATGCCATAGTCAGCCATAACTGCGCGAAAAACGGATATTACACCATCGCCGTTCTTTATAGTGATTGCCGATTGCCCGGGTATGAAGGTAAACAGGTTGGCTGCGAGAATAAATATAAATAATGTAAAGAACAAAGGGAAAACTTTTTTAGCTTTTTCTTCAGATCCTATGACTGACTTAACAAAATTAAAACTTTCTTCTATCAATACCTCTGCACAGCTTTGTAATCCCCCGGGAACCATTTTTAAAGAGAAGCGTAGTATCAGAGTGACGAGTATCAAGAAGGCGCTGATGAACAGAGACCATAGTAAAGAATTCGTCACAGGAAATGACTTTATATAAAATATTATTTCGGGAGCTATTGATATATTTAATTCCATAAATTTTATTTTTCTTCTTGTGTCCCACTCTTTTTATCAGACTCTTTATTCATTTTCTTGAGCAACCTCTTAACTTTAAAAAATTGTAAAACATTGGTAATAATGAAAGCGATTCCTATTCCGATAAACAAGAATATTTTCCCTCCTTCTATGTGCTTACTCAGGTAAAGACCGATACCACCGAAGATAATAAGCGGTCCAAGGATAGAGACACTGGTGTAAGCAATGGCAGATATTGCTAGTTGTCTTGTGTTATTTTTGTCAGACATATATTCAATCTTATTAAGCAAAATGACAGTAATTACTACTGCCATCTTTTACTTATTAAGACACTAACATCTTATATCATTTTTTGAGAAAGACAATACTCCGGATTTATTTTCTACATTTTTTCCGGAGTTTTAATGTTCAAGAGAGAGAGGCCTGTTTTTATAACGATAGATGTTTTTTCAACTAAGAATAGTCTAAGATCTTTTTCTTCAGGTAGAGAATTTATAACAGAAGTGGTGTTGTAGAAATTGTTGAAAGTTTGTGCCAGGTCAAAAATATATCTTGCGATAATATGGGGGTGAAACGTTTCTGACGCTTTATAAATTTCATCTTTAAACATAGATAGCTTAAGGGCAAGTTTACGCTCTTCTGCATTGGAGAAATTTTTAAATTCAAAATCTTTAGATACTTCTTTGCGAAGTATGGATTTGGCACGAGCGTAAGTGTATTGTAGATATGGTGAAGCATATCCATCAAAGCTTAGCGCCTTGTCCCATGCGAAGGTGATAGTGTCTTCCCTGTTTTGTCCTAGGTCTGAGAAGATTATTGATCCTACGGCTATCATTTTTACTAGTTCCTCTTTCTCATTTTCTTCCATATCACTTTTTCTTTCTGCCAGTATTTTTCTAGTTCGTTCTTCTGCTTCGTTAAAAAGGTCTTCAAGCTTAATAACGGTCCCCTTTCTGGTAGACATTTTTCCTTCAGGCAGACGAACCATTCCATTTTGAACATGGATGAATTCTCCTTCTTCTATCCACCCTGCTCTTTCGGCGGTATTGTAAACTTGCTTGAAATGAAGAGTTTGCTCAGAGCCGACGCACTGAAGGACTGTGTCCGGCTTAAATTCTTTTTTATAAAATTTTATAGCAGACAGGTCTCTTGTAGCATACAAAGTGGCACCGTCTGACTTTTGGATTAAAAGAGGTGAAGGAGAAAATTCTTCCGGAAATGTTACCATGATAGAACCGTCTTCATTTTTGACGGCAATCTTTTTTTTAAGTAACTCGTCAATAATCCCTTTTGAGTCATCTTTGTAAAAAGCTTCGCCGTGCATAAAATCAAAATTCACTCTGAGTAGTTTGTGCACCTTCTCAAATTCTTTTATACTTTCTTCTCTAAACCATTTCCATAATTTTTCATTCTCAATGTCACCTTCTTCAAGCTTCTTGAACTCGGCTCGTCCTTCATCTTCCAGAGAGGGATCTTTCTCAGCTTCTTTATGAAACATTACATAGAGCTCATTAAGTTCGGCTATCGGATTTTTCAAAACTTTTTCTTTGTCACCCCACTTCTTGAAAGCGACAATCAGTTTGCCAAATTGTGTCCCCCAGTCTCCGAGGTGGTTATCCGAGATAACTTTATCCCCTAAGAATTTAAAAATATTTACAAGTGATTGTCCGATGATGTTTGAACGAAGATGCCCGACAGACATTTGCTTGGCGATGTTCTCTTGTCCATACTCTATGAGAATCGTTTTTGGTTTCTGGTTTGATGGAACTGTTACACAATTTCTAACTTCTTCCCAAAGGACAGTGTCGTTGATTGTGAAATTTAAAAATCCCGGACCGGCAATCTCTACACGAGAAACTGTTTCATTAAAAGTTTTAGATTCAAGTAATTTATTTTTTATCTTTTCTGCTTTTTCACTTGGATAACCGTCCTTTGCGACCATCGCCACGTTGGAAGCATAGTCGCCAAATTTTTCGGCAGGAGCGACAGTAAAACTAACAGTAGTATCAAAAAGATCTTCCACTGCTTTTATTACCTCATCTATTATTGTCTCTTTTATCATTAAACTAATCTTAGCATGTCAAAAATCAAAATCAATTTATTTTAAGGAGGTTATCCATGTAACGAATTATTGATCTAGTGTATTTTAATTTTTTAATCAGTTTTTGAAACCTGGTATAAAATCAAATTAAAAAACAAAACCCCACATCAAGTAGATGGGGGGGTGTTAAGGAGTTAGTTTTAATTCTTTTGCAAGCGCTATCATTTTATTACCATTTACTTCTATTGCCATTTTCGCGTCCGGAGAAAACTCGTGAATAAGGATAAATTCACACGGATTGATATTTATCAATCTTGCTTTTGCACCATTTAAAAAAACAGTAAACATTGGACCAGAAGTAAATAATCGTTTCATAATTATCACCTCCTTAGTGATGGTTATGACAGGACATAAAGAACTATCTACTCTCTATATTAAACCTGTGTTGTTATTAAACAATGGTAAAACTACTTAAACAGTGGATAACTTTTATTATAAAAATATCAAATAAAAAAATCCCGAATCTTGTTGATTCGGGATTTTAGATTAACATAAATTTGTCATCTCTATCTCTTGAGTTAATCAAAAAGGGATAAAGATTGTGAAGCTAGTCTTTCCTTTAGTGCTTTCTATCTTCAGGTGTCCTTGATGTTGTCTTGTCATCTTTTCGGCGAATGCAAGACCGAAGCCAGTGCCATTGTCTTTTGTCGTGAAAGAAGGATGACTGATCCTGTCTATTAATTCATCGGGGATCTGCACGCCATTGTTCTCTATGGTTATGAAGAAATATTTTGAGTTTAAATTCTCAAACTCTTGTTCGCCGGTTTTTACGTATATTTCTCCCTTGTGATTTTTGTCAGTTAACCTTTTTTCTATGACAGCATCTTTGGCGTTGTTGATTATGTTTAGTAGCGAAAAAGACATCCTCGCCACATCAATAGGCACTTGTCTTAGCAGGCTGAAGTCTTCTTTGAATTCAATACGGTCATCAGAACTTATCATTAATATTTTTTTTATAATGATGTGAATGTCTGTTTCTTCCTTATTGAATATCGGATTTTTAACGAAGCTGTCAAAGATCGACATTACCCCGAAGACGCGGTCAGCTTCTTTTTTAATTGCTTTGAGCTTAACTATTTCTTTATCACTCATCAGTATCACTTTGTCTTTTACTATCTTTTCGTATATCCGATTCGCAAGACCTCCTATCACTGTCAACGGGTTTCTGATTTCATGGCCGATCAATTGAATCATGAATTCCTCAAGACTACTTGTGCATGATTGGCAGTCTTTTTTTTCGATAGTCATCTGTTATCTCCTTTTGATTTTTTAAAGAACTATACTCGTTTACTTAAAAGCAAAACAGAAACTAAATTTGTAGTCTCTGTTTTGACTTTAAGATTATTTATTTTTTTCAGTTGCCTTGCTCTTCCTCACTTCATCCGCCGTTTGGCGGATTCCGTTCGGGGCGCTAGGATTCGGGGTCAAGTTTCTAAGCTCGTTTCACTCGCTAAGAACTTCCCTTCTTACAGAAGCTGTACACCTTTTGGGTTTTTCTCGCTTCACTCAAAAAAACTCAAAAGGTCTTGCAAAGCTCCAAGTATTCGCTTCTCACCCGAGCTCGCCGTCGCTTCGCGACATGGCTCCGCTTTTCGAATCCCAACGTGAGTAAAGCAGTTTACTCACTGTGCCCATCACTCCACTCCACTGCGTTCCGTTCCGTTCGGGGCGCTGGGATTCGAACCCAGAGTCGTCCGCTCCCAAAGCGGAAATGTTAGCCGTTACACCACGCCCCGTCATTTAAATTGTTAAATTAAATTCTTCTCTATATTTTACTCGCATTGTTGACGGTGGAATTTATCCGCCTGCTGGCGGACCACGCCCCGTCATTAATCTTTAAGATCAAATTTCCATTTGAAATTAACTCCATTATATTACCATAATAATTTTTAATTTCAAGCTCTCTTATATTTAAAGTCTACTAAGATAACTTTCATTGTTTATATAAAAAAAATAACATAGGGTTTTCACCCTATGTTATTAGAAACAATAATTCCTCTTTTTTATCCTTTAATGATTCTTTCAGTTTTACTAATGCACTCTTTTCTATCAAGCGAATTGCTTCCCTGGTATATCCGAGAATTTTTCCTATCTCTTCGAGAGTCATTTTCTCTTCTTCCATCAACCTCTTCTTTACAACAAATTGCTCTGTATCGGAGAGATTAGATAATGCAGGTGCGATTTCGTCTTGAAGTTTATTTGACACCTCGAAGTGCGAAGTATAATTTTCCGGTGAAGGAATTAATGGACTCTCTATTACTTCTTCGTATTTTCTCCCCACTGCCCCCTCTGGCAAATTTCCTACCGGTGAATCAAGCCCTGAATATTTCCAAGAAGATATTGATCTTAACTCCTCGATTTTTTCAGTGCTTATCCCTGAATCTCTAGAGACTTCAAGTGAACTTGGTTCCCTACTCAGCTTCGCCCTAAGAACAACCGAGGAGTTATTCATACAATTTATCTCTGTATTTCTGTGGATTGGAATGCGAATTAATTTCTCATTATCTGTTATGTTTCTGTTGAGCCTCTGCCTTATCCAGTGTGTCGCATAGGTTGAAAACTTAAACCCTTTTTTATAATCAAATTTTTTTGCTACCGTTATCAGACCCAAGTTGCCGTAATTGATTAGGTCCTCCATTGGAACACCGGTTGAATAATATTTACCTCTTTTAATAAAGGCTACTACAAGACCTAAGTTGGCATTGATAAGTTCATGGAGAGCTTCTTCGTCGCCTTCCTGTATTTTCTTTGCAAGCTCCTTTTCTTTGTCTTTGTCAATAAGTTTAAAGTTTTTTATTTGCCTCAGCATATTATTGACCGTGTTATTTTGAACGGTGGATTTTCTTTCTCCGTTTATCTTCCTCACTCCTTCTCGTGTTGCCATTTTTCTCCTCTTTTTTCGGTTGATGGTTAGTATTATTAATGAACAAAAATTCTGCGTAAGAGTTTACTCTGATTATAAAGAAGAAGTCAAGGTGAGTATCCACTTAACTTAGTTGATAAATATTACTGCATTGATATGATATAGATAGAGTCTAAAGATAATTTCAAGTAATTTTTTATCTTGGGTGACCTTAACTTAAGGAGGTTCGATATGGACAAAAAGTCTACACCAACGATCGGCTCAATGGTGAAGGTTGTTTTTGTCATAATATCAGCTATGATCTTTCTGTCTGTTGTCTTTATTGCACCGAACTATATAAAATCTGAACTGTTGTATGGTCATATTCTACCTACATCTGGTTTAGTTTTTATCTTAAGTATCATAATGTATCTACCCACTGATGATTAATGATGACCTAGAGATAAGATTTTAAAAAACCCTGCCACAACAAGCAGGGTTTTCTTTATTTAGATTATATTTTCAGTTATTCGCACTTTCGCCTTTTTTGTCTTTATATTAAGAAAAACAGCCATTATGTCTATTTGCCACTCTGTT
>PFDM01000034.1 GCA_002772825.1 Parcubacteria group bacterium CG10_big_fil_rev_8_21_14_0_10_38_31
AAGGGAGAGTTATCCACAGAAAAAAAGGGGTGGGGTTATACCTGCCTACCAACAGACAGACCATGCCTACCGGAAGACAGGCGTTGAAGCAAAATCATAATTAAGCTATCATATATAACAATGACTTTACAAAGTGATGATAATGAAGAAAAACTTAATAAATGGAGAGACAAGGAGGAAGAGGACCTGACTCAACTTTTATCAGGAAAATATAAACTTCCTTATCTTGATCTATCTGTTGTAACAATAGATCTTGATTCACTTAAAATCGTCCCTGAGAAAGAAGCTCGCGAAACTAATATTGCAGTGTTCCAAAGTGTGGGAAAGAAACTCCAAGTGGCTATCCAAAGTCCCAATCCAGATACAACAAAAGGAATATTAAAAAATCTTGAAGACAAAGGGTATCTATTAACTGTTTTTATGGTCTCAAAAAATAGTCTTGAGAAGGCTTGGAGTCGCTATAAAGAGGTGCCCAAATTTACAGAGGTGACTATCGGAGCTATTGATATCTCAGGCAACAAACTGGAAGAATTAATGGATAAGACCACCAATATAAACTCATTTAAAGAAGCAATTCTTAAAATAGTAGAGACAAAAAAGACTCATCAAATCTCTGAGATTCTAGAGGTTATACTAGCCGGAGGTATAAAAATAGGCGCTTCCGATGTGCACATTGAGCCGGAAGAAGAAAATACCAGGTTGAGATTTCGCCTTGATGGAGTGCTTCACGATATCATATTTTTTGATCATAAAATATACCAGCTTATCCTCTCAAGGTTAAAACTTGTCTCCGGACTTAAACTAAATATAAAAGACCGCGCGCAAGACGGCCGATTCTCTATTCATGTCAAAGGCAATGACATTGAGATAAGAACCTCCACCGTACCGGGAGCTTATGGTGAATCCGTCGTGATGAGAATCTTAAACCCAGATTCTATCAGTGTGACTTTTGAAGAATTAGGTATAGAAAAAAGGCTCTTTGAAATACTTTCCAAAGAGATAAAGAAGCCAAACGGAATGATCCTAACCACCGGCCCTACAGGGTCAGGAAAGACGACAACACTCTATGCCGTCTTAAAAAAGATTAAGACTCCAGAGATAAAAATAATTACCCTTGAAGACCCTATTGAGTACCACCTGCCCGGCATAACCCAGACCCAGACTGACACCAAGAAAGGATACGACTTTGCAAATGGCTTAAGAGCCATCTTAAGACAAGACCCGGATGTGATAATGGTCGGCGAAATAAGAGACCTGGAAACGGCAAAGATTGCGATAAACGCCGCTCTTACCGGACACTTAGTCCTTTCAACTCTTCACACCAACAACGCCGCCGGCACTATACCCAGACTTATAGACCTTGGAGTGAACCCAAACACAATTGCGCCAGCCTTAAATGCTTCACTGGCCCAAAGGTTGATAAGAAAACTTTGCGATTCTTGCAAGATAAAAACCGCCCCGACAGAAGAAGAGATGTCTTTGATACTAAAAACTATTGAGTCCTTGCCAGAAGGGACAGAAAAACCAAATATAGAAAATATAGAAATTTATAAAGCAGGAATCTGTGACAAATGCAGTAACACCGGTTACAAAGGAAGAATTGGTATATTTGAGGCAATATTAGTAGACGATGAGATAGAAAGGCTTATCTTAAAAAATCCAACCGAATCAGATATAAAAGAAGAATCCAAAAAACAAAAAATAATGACGATGTCTCAAGACGGAATACTTAAAGTTGTAAACGGGGAAACTTCACTTGATGAGCTTAACAGGGTTATAGAACTTGAATATTAATCTTTTTTTAAAAAAACACCAAGTCGTGGCAAACAAAAAACCACTTAAATTTTCAGGCTGGAACTTCCAACATTCGTCAAAAGTTTAGGTTTTACTTTTAGCAATCCCCCAGTTAATCCGCCAAGGCGGACACCAAAGTACCCTTTAAGCAACACCCGATAAAGCGCAAAGCTTTTGCCTGAAAATTTAAGTGGCTTCTTATTCAGTTCTCAATATTAAGGCTTAATCACCCAAAAAGATTATTAAGCTTTGAATTATATTATATATTAACAAAATATGGTAAAATACGATTAATTCCCCTAAAATTCGTGAACCTATGTATAACCTAGCACATAAATATTATTATGTCAAGTAATCAAAATCTATGTCAAAACAAGAAGAAAAACAAGTAAATAACGATAAATTCCTTGACGCCACCCTAAGACCCCAGAAGTGGCACGATTATATAGGTCAAGAAAGGATAAAAAATAATCTTAAGATACTTATCACCGCCGCCAAGGAGAGAAATCACCCTCCGGAACATTTACTTTTCTATGGACCCGCCGGTTTAGGTAAGACGACCATAGCCAACTTGGTCGCCAAGGAGCTTGGAGCGCAGATCAAGATCACTTCCGGTCCCGCCGTGGAGAGAGTGGGCGACCTTGCCTCCATACTTACTAATCTTTCTCCCGGAGATGTCCTTTTTATAGATGAAGTGCACCGCTTAAATAAACTTATTGAGGAAGTACTCTACTCGGCGATGGAAAACGGTTCGCTTGATATAATAATAGGCAAAGGACCGTCGGCTCGCACTATCCAACTAGAGCTTCCACCTTTCACTCTTATCGCCGCCACCACCAGAATAGCGCTCCTTTCTTCCCCTCTTCGTTCAAGATTCTCCGGAGGGACATTTCGCCTTAATTTCTATTCTGTTGGTGAAATTAAAAAAATTATCCAACGCTCTGCAAAAATACTTGATATTGAAATAGGAGATGAGGCGGCCACTGAAATAGCAATAAGAAGCAGGTCTACACCAAGAGCAGCTAACCACTTCCTTAAACGATGTCGGGACTTTGCTCAAGTTAATAAAAAACCTCTTGACACAGAGTGTGTAAAAGAAGCGTTGTCACTGCTTGAGATAGATGAAGTGGGATTATCGCAAGCCGACAGAGAACTTCTTAAAACAATTATCACCAAATTCGGTGGCGGACCGGTTGGACTAAACACCATAGCAAGCGCCATATCAGAAGAAGAAGCAACTATTGAAGATGTATACGAGCCATATCTCATACAACTCGGTTTCTTAGAGCGTACTCCAAGAGGAAGAGTAGCGACCCCTCACGCCTATCTACATCTAGAAATAAATTTACCGGAAGATGAACAACATAAATTATTGTAATATTCTATAATTTAATGCAAAATGTAAATATCAAATTGTAAATTATAAGAAATAATTTAAAAAAGTTAAGTCCCCTAGTGGTTAAAAACTAAAAAAGAGTCATCCACCCAAGGCGGATACTCAATTTTGTAAACAAAATTGGTATGTCAGGACATAATAAATGGTCAAAAATTAAAAACAAGAAAGCGGTAACGGATGCAGAAAAGAGTAAAGTTTTTTCCAAATTTTCTCAGCTTATAACCGTTGAATCTAAGAAAGCCAAAGGTGATGAAAACTCTCCTTCTCTTCGCGCCGTAGTAGAAAGAGCAAAGAAAGAGAATATGCCCATAACAAGTATAGAGAAAGCTATTAAAAAGGGGGCTGGCACTGACGCCGGAAACCTTGAAGAAGTACTATATGAAGCTTATGGACCGGGCGGAGTGGCTCTCATCATAGAAGGAATTACCGACAATAAGAATAGGTCCGCCGCCGAGATAAAACACATTCTTTCCAAGAATGGATTGTCGTTTGCCGGGCAAGGGAGTGCCACTTGGGCGTTTGAGAAAACACATGAAGGGTGGGAACCGAAGCAGACAACCCCGGTGGGAGAAGAAGACGGAGAAAAACTGGAAAAATTGATTGAGGAACTCGAAGAAAACGATGCTGTACAAAATGTCTTTACAAATGCCGAATAAGATAACTACATTCAATAAGTAATTGCAATACTTCCGTCTCGCCGTCATTCCGCCATTTCTATATTACCAATGTTTGCAATTCTTTGTTTAACTCGGGATCTGCATTGTTTACTTTTTTCCTAAAATAGGATTAAATTAAAAATAGAAAATATTTAAAAAAAGGAGGAGTATGAGTAGAAAAAAAAATTATTTCCCAAGAGATGTAGATTTTAGCAAGCCGGAGGGCGGATGTAAAAAAGAAAAACAAGGAGTGAGAAAACGCCGTCCTAGCAGGAAAAAGGGATTCTAACAAAAAAAACTAGAGAAGAAAAAGGGCGAGTAGAAATTCTACCTCGCCCTTTTATTTTTTATAATTCTCTTTTAATATCCCAGTTTCCGGTCATACCAGATAAGTGACCTTACTACTATAGATATATAGAAGAAAACTTGAACAGCAACAGAAAGGGCTTCTTCAAATGCCACCTTTCCATCTTTGCTAAATAAAAAGAATATATAGCAAATAAAAAAGACGATAATGCCCGAGAAAAAACCGCACCTTATGGAAGTCATCCAATCTCCGTACTGTCCATACGATAATTTCATATCGCCTCCTTTTTTTAATTTTTTAATTAAAACTGATTATCAGCTTTAAAAACAATTCTAATCTAATTTAGATTCTAATATTTTTCTTCTAATAAATCAACGGCTATCCGCCGTGGCAGATAAGGCGAACCCCCAACGGCTAAACTGTAACTTAGCCGTTGAAAATCTACTCCTCTACCTTCCC
>PFDM01000054.1 GCA_002772825.1 Parcubacteria group bacterium CG10_big_fil_rev_8_21_14_0_10_38_31
TGAAATAATTGAACGAGAGTAGGCAAAGAAATTAAACAAAACGAAACCGATAAAAAGAAAAACGACAGCAATGGTAAATCTAAATTCAGGCACAAAATAAATAGGTCTGATAAGAGACATTACCCCGACAATAAAAGTCGCTGTAAAAGCGATACTGCCAAGAGCATTACCAAGAGTCATAGAAGAGTGGTCCATAAAAGACGCCTTGATGCCAAAGGCGAGCTCCGGAAGAGCTGTCCCCAGTGAAATAAATATCAAACCGAATAAGACCAGAGGTAAGTTTATATCTGTGGCTATAATTTTACCGGACCACACTAAAAGAAAAGAGCTTATCATAAGCAAGAAGACACCCAGGAAGAAACGCCAGGAGTGATTGAATGTCTTAACTACATTTTCGTTGCTAAATTTAATACCACTTAATATCTTACTAAAATACTCTTTCTCTCCCATGAGCTTCCAAATATAAATAAGAAAAGCTAAGACTAGTACAAATCCATCGCCTCTTGAGATAATACCGTCTGAGACAAGAAGTATAGGTAAGAAAGCCAAAAAAGAGATTAACCAGAAGTTCTCACGCGATATTTTATTTTCAATCTTTATCTCTTTGGAAAAGATGGCGACCGCTCCTATCACTATCAACACATTTATAATATTGGCGCCGATGATATTACCAAAAGAGAGACTTGGCACGCCTTGAATAGTGGAAGAGATACCTATGAAAAACTCTGGTATGGAAGTGGCGAAACTCATAAGGATAAACGCGATAGTGTATTCTGATAGCCCCAATAGCCTTGAAAGATATGTAAGAGAATTTACAAGAATGGCGCCGGAACGCGCTATGAGAAAGAATGAACCGATGAATATTAGAATGTATATAAGCATATTAGAATTCTACCATAATATTATTTGGAATCCAGTTTATGTGGCTTTGCTCTTTTTGGGCATCTCAAAAATGAAGTATTTAGCAGTCTCTATACATATCAGGTTAAATAATCCAATACCAAAAATAAGTATTAGCTCATAGAAAGAAAGCGGGGTTAGAGAAAGAAGTTTTTGGAGTGGAGGGAGAAATAACGCCACAACAAGAGAAAGGATACTTGCAAAGAAAGCGAGCACTAAATATTTATTAGAGAAGATATTGATCCTCCATATTGGCGCGCTTAAGTTCTTAAGAGAAAATGTAAAGAAAATTGAATCTATAGAAAGTGCGGCAAACATTATCGTCCGGACCTCTTCTATAGGCAAGTCTAAAGAAAGGAGTATTAAGTATAAACCAATAAGAAATGATGCTGTTACCAAAGATATGGTGAAGACTAGAATCTTTATATCTTTAGTGAGAATATTACTACTCCCTTTATTAATAGTCTGTTTATCCATAAGGCCGTCTTCCTTTGGCTCAAATGCGAACGCGAAATTCATGAACCCTTCTTCTATTATATTAGTCCAAAGAATCTGGACGGGTAGTATCGGTAAAGGCAAGCCGGCAGTTAGAGATACTCCGACGATTATCAACTCGCTAAAACCGGTTGACAATAAGTATGAGACAATCTTTTTCAGGTTACTGACAATTCTCCTCCCTTCTTCTATGGCCGATACTATAATACTAAAGTTATTATCAAGGAGTACGATGTCAGATGCCTCTTTGGCAATCTCCGTTCCTGACCCTAAAGCTACTCCTATATCGGCATTAGATAGAGCCGGCGCGTCGTTTACCCCATCGCCTGTCATGGCCACCACCTCGCCATTTTTCTGCAAGGCCTGAGCTATCCTCATCTTCTGGTGTGGTAAGACTCTGGCAAAGATAGATACACTTCCTACTACTTTTCTTAATTCTTTCTCGTCTAATCCATCTATTTCAAATCCTTCCATTGTTTTGCCTGACTTCGTAATGCCAGCTTCTTCAGCAATTTTCTCGGCCGTCACTTTATGGTCTCCCGTAGCCATTATGGTCCTTATCCCCGCTTCTTGAGCTAATCTTATAGAGTCTCTTACATCAAGTCTGATAGGATCATGAAAAGCGATAAAACCTACGAATATAAAATCCGTATCTTTTAGCTTGCCTTGATCTTGAGCGGATTTACTAACTTCTTTCATTAGGTCACTACAGTCATTAAAATCTTTCCACTTTCCCTCCTTATAAGAGACAGCGATAAGACGCATGCCGGCATTTGTCTTCTCTGAATAAGCTTTCTCCAATAAATTTTTCTGAACTTTTGTCATTTTGGAAACCTTGCCACTGTTGTAAACCTTACTTGAGATATCAAGCACCAGTTCAGGAGAACCTTTAAGGTGAATACGACTTCTTGCCCCTTCTAACATATTCATTGAGGCAGAGAACCTATTTTTAGCGTCAAAAGGGATAAAATCAAGTCTTGTGTCGTCAAGCGAAGAAGACTTCAGTAAATTACCGGACTCAATACACGCCAAGAGGATGGCCTTGTCCATTGCCTCTCCGCGGATGACCCATTCTTCAAAAACAGCATCAGGGTTTTCTATGAAAGCATTGCCTGATAACATCGCCATTTTAAGCACTTCTTCTTTATCTAAGTCTTTATGAGAATCTTTTAAGTCAACAAGCGATGAAAAAGTAATAATATCGGATACTTGCATCTTTGCCTGTGTCAGTGTGCCTGTCTTGTCCGTAAGAATAACTGTTGCGCTTCCCAGTGTCTCCGCCGCTGATAAATGCTTCACCAGCCCACCCTTCGTCAATATTCGCCCCATACCCAAAGCGAGGACTACGGTTACCGCTACTGGCAATCCTTCAGGGATGGACGCAACGGCTATTGCCACCGAAAGGAGAAACATCTCAGAAAGTGGCTCCCCCTTCAGTAAGCCGATAATAAAAATGACAATGATGGCAAAGAAGATGATGACACTTAACACTCTCGCCAATTTGGCAATATTTTTCTGAAATGGTGTTTGCACTTCCCCTTCATTTACCATATCGGCAATCTTACCTATCTCCGTTTTCATCCCTGTCTTTACCACTACGGCCTTTCCCCAGCCAGAGGCAATAAGGGTGCCGGACCAGAGCATGTTGCTCATTTCCGGTATCCGTATAATTGAATCAAGGGTGGATGCTTCTTTCTGCATGGAACCCCACTCGCCCGTGAGTGCTGACTCGTTAGATTCAAGATTCTTTGATTCTATTATTCTTGCGTCAGCTGGTATTATATCTCCCGCTTGCACCAAGATGATATCTCCAGGCACAAGCTCGCTTGATTCTATCACCCTCTTTCCTCCCGTCCTTAATATAGTAGCCCATCTCTTCTGCGAAGAAGCGAGTTCGGAAAATGTCTTACCCGCTTTACCTTCTTGGAACACACCGATAGATGTGTTGATTAGGGCTGCCGCAAAGATGACAAGCGAGTCAGCAAGTTCCCCGAGTGTGATAGCTATAATACCGGCAACAATAAGCACCATTGCCAACGGGCTCTTCACTTGAGACCAAACGAGCTTAATGAAACGAAAACCTTTCGGCGGTTTAAGTCTGTTGCTACCAAAACTCCTCCGATGAAGGAGAACCTGATCTTCAGTAAGACCTTTATTTATATCTGTTTCAAACTCTTTTATTATTTTTTCAAGCTCAAGCGAGTGCCATTCTTTTTCTTTCTTCATATGGTGGCAATTATAACATAACTCTCAAATCTCTTCCTCGGCGTTATACACAAGTCCAATAATCAATTGCAAATTAGTAAGCTGACATACCGTAAGGTGTCACCTTACGGTAGTTTCATCTGCTTTATATAAATTTATGTGCGGGGGTTCTCAAAAATTATAATCGCTTCTCTCATTAATTTTTAAAAAAATCCCGTGGCCTATATAAAATATAAAGGTCACGGGATTAAACGGGATTAAACTTACATATTGTCATACCAACCAATAGTCGCTAAGATGAATCCTAATATCCACGCAGGGAGAAGAATTACTGAAAAGAAAAGAGAGCCGACAAGCTGAGATAATCTTATCTCGCCATCACTCATCAAGACCCATATCCCATGTAAGTCGTGCATAAGATACTCTTGTTCTCTTACCAGATTCTTTTTTATCCTTTTCATCATAAAACCTCCTTAAGGTGGTAGATGAAAATTATAAAATCCAATAAAGAAACAAAAAACTACTCTATCCAAAGAGTAACCTAAATAAATAAAAAAACAAGGTGTCCAAAGGGAGTTCTTGGGTAAAGGTATTAACTTGACATTGATACCTGGTAAGATAATAATAATTTTAGAAACTACCAATATGGAAAATATCAAAAAAGAGAGGAGAAAATATGAGAGAAGAAAAAGAACTTTATAGTGCAGTCGTTTGTTTTCTTTACAAAGATGACAAAATACTCCTTGGGGTGGAAACGCAAAAGATAGGAAAAGGGAAAAGAAACGGCTACGGCGGAGGAGTGGAAGACGAAAGTATCTTAGACTGCGCGGTTAGAGAGCTTAAGGAGGAGACGGGTGGTGTAGTCGCTCAGCCGGGGGATCTTGAGAAGATAGCCATAGTTCATTTTCATAACACAAAGAGCGACGGTAAAACATTTGTCTGTAAAGTGCACTTCTTCCTTGTTCATAAATGGAAAGGTGAAGTGAAAGAGACGG
>PFDM01000063.1 GCA_002772825.1 Parcubacteria group bacterium CG10_big_fil_rev_8_21_14_0_10_38_31
TACTTAATCTTGTTCATGAGCTAAAAAAAGTCGGCGCGGATTATCTCGTAGTTAAACCCTACTCACCTCATCCCCTTGGTGGCGATGAAGCTCTTAAGATAGAAGATCTGGGATACGATAATCCTGGATTCCTTGTGTCTTTAGAATGGGTGGAGCATCACGTCTTTTCAGGAAACTTTAAGGTTATTGTCAGATACAATGCCTTTAGAAACATCGTAAATGAAAAAGAGCATTACGACAGATGTCACTCAGTCCCTTTTTTCTGGAGTTATATCACTGCTCAGGGTGACGTGTATTCCTGTTCGGTTTACTTGGGTGACGAGCGTTTCAAGCTCGGTAATATAAACGAGCAGACTTTCAAGGAAATATGGGAAGGAGAAAAGAGACGGCAAAATTGGGAGATGATGAAGGACTTCGATGCTTCAATGTGCCGGAAGGGTTGTCGAATGGACTCTTGCAATAGATTCTTACTCGCCTTGAAAAAAGAGGATTCCTCTTCCTTAGAGAGATTCTCTGATGATAAGGTTAAGCATATCAACTTTATTTAGAGAAAAAAAGTTCAATAGTTAAGCCCCACTTCGTTTTTAATGAAGTGGGGCTTTTTTACTGGAAAAAAAGGTGGAAATCGGCTATATTTTAATAATGACAAAGCTTTCTATAATTATACCCGCCTACAATGAAGAGCGGGGTTTGGCGTCGGCTGTAAATAGTCTTTTTTCTCTTTTGGATGATAATGGGATGAGTAATGACTCGGAGATTCTAATTTTTAATGATTGCTCTTTGGATAAGACAGGAGAGATTGCAGGTGAACTGGCCCAGAGGATAAATATAGTAAAAGTCTTTCATAATAAAAAGAATATGGGTCTTGGCTTTAATTTTAGAGAGGGGGTGAGGCAGTCAAAGGGAGAATATGTAACATGGTTCCCCGGAGACAATGAAAATTTACCCCAATCGTTTGTAGATACGGTCAGCCGTATAGGTGAGGCGGATATCATTATCCCTTATACTGACAATATGGAGGTAAGGCCTCTTTCACGTAGAATTATCTCAAGGGTCTATACAGATATGAATAATCTTTTTTTTGGATTGCATCTAAAATATTATAATGGTCTTTCTGTATATCGTCGTGATCTTTTATTGTCAGTCCTGTCAAAGATTAGCGATAGTTTTGCTTTTTCGGCCCAGATACTCATTATGCTTTTGAAGTCTGGTGCAAGCTTCGTGGAGGTGCCTATTAAGATACAATCAAAGCCTGGTGGTAAGAGCTCCGCTTTCCGGATTAAAAATATAATCGGAGTGATAAAAGCGATAATTACTCTCTTTTGGAGGATTAATATTAAGAGAGAAAGGATAAAAATATAATATAAAAAATGAAAGTTTGTTTTTTAACTCATGATATTGACCCAAAAAGTGGCTGGGGGAGATACTCTGGCGAGATTATAAAAGGATTAGAGAGGAGAGGGATAGAGGCGGATATTTTAGTTGAAGAGAAATTAACTTCCGGTTCTGAAAAAGCGGTTCTGAAAACTAACTTGCCGAAATTTTTTGGTTTTTTGCATATGGCACTTAAAGTGAGGCGTCTCGCTAAGAGGTGTGAAATTATCCATGCTTTTGACGCGTGGCCTTATGGAGTAATTGCCGCGCTAGCAAATATTGGATTGAGTAAAAAATTGATAATAAACGGAGTAGGAACTTATTCTGTCTTGCCACTAGACAGTAGAAAGACGAGGTGGATTTTGAGCTGGGCTTATAGAAGGGCAGATAGTGTACCGTGTATAAGTAATTTCACAATGGAAGAGATTAAAAAAAGGATTAATCTTAATACTTTGGAGGTCATAACTCTTGGTGTTGATTTTGAAAAATTTAATAGAACTGAAGGATATAAGGATAATCTAATAAATAATAGAAATACAATAATAAGTGTTGGCGCGATTAAAAGACGAAAAGGTTATCATGTTTCATTACAAGTTATTTCGAAAATTAACGAAAAATATCCTGATATAAAATATTATATAGTAGGCAATAAGACAGAGGATCCTCTTTATGCAAAAGAGCTTGAGAATATTATCAATAAACATAGTCTTAGTGATAATGTAGAATTTTTTGAAAATATAAATGACAGTAAGTTATGTGAGTTATATGATGAAGCGAATGTTTTTATGTTACCATCTATCAATGTTGAAGGGGCTTTTGAAGGATTTGGGTTAGTCTATCTTGAGGCAAATGCAAAAGGCGTTCCGGTAATAGGCACTTTAGGTTGTGGAGCAGAAGATGCGATAAAAGATGGGTATAGTGGATTTCTTGTTCCGCAAAATAATATTGAGGAAACCGCGCAAGCTGTGTTGAAGATTCTCGACGATAAAGAATTTGCTTTAAGGATGAGTAGAAACGCTATCCTATGGGCAAAATCTAATTCTTGGGATACTGTTATAGATAAATATATAAATATATATAAAAAACTTGAGGGAGATAATTAAGGTTTTATTTTATGTGTGCTATAAACGGATTTAATTTTTCTAGTAAAGAACTTATCTTAAAGATGAATATCGCCACTCGTCATAGGGGCCCTGATGACAGCGGGTCTTTTGTTGATGACGATATCTCCCTTGGTCATAATCGCCTTTCTATCATAGACCTTTCAGAGCGAGGTCATCAACCTATCTGGAATGAAGACAAGACAAAATGTATTATTTTTAATGGTGAGATTTACAATTATAAAGAATTGAGAAATGATTTAATAGTTAAAGGTCATAATTTTTCTTCGGAAACAGATACAGAAGTTATACTCCATCTCTTTGAAGAATTTGGCAAAAGCTCGCTTGATAAGATAAATGGTATTTTTTCTTTTGCAATCTGGGATACAAAGACAAAAGAGTTATTCCTGGTAAGGGATAGGGTAGGAGTGAAGCCACTATATTATTTTTACGATAAAGAAAAATTAATATTTTCTTCGGAGATAAAAGGGATTCTTGAGCATGACATAGAAAGGAAGGTTAATATGAGTGCTTTTAATCATTTCTTTAGACTTCGTTATGTTCCGGCTCCGCTTACGATGTTTGAAAATATTTTTAAATTGCCAGCCGGTCATTTTGCCGTTCTCAACAAGTCTGATCTGAAAATTGTTAAATATTGGGATATTGAAAATACTGAAGAAATCGTCTCTAGGGAAAGCGCCGTTAGTGAAATTAATTCTTTGATGAAAGACTCTGTCAAAGGACAGCTTGTTTCTGATAGGCCGGTAGGTTTATTCTTAAGTGGGGGGATAGATTCTACATCTATCTTAGGGATTACCAGTGAATGTTTAGGGAATGCCGTTAAGACTTATTCAGTCGGTTTTGATACAAAGATTGAAAGTGAGAAGTTTAATGCTGATTTTTATTTAGCTCGAGAGACGGCTAGATATTATAAAAGTGACCACCATGAAATTATGGTGTCTGAAAAAGATATATTAGATAATATAGAAGAGGCAGTCTATTATGCTGATGAACCGATCCCAGACCCCATTCAAGTTGTTAACCTTTTGCTTTCTCACGAGGCGAAAAAGGAGGTGGCGACAGTTTTGGGCGGTGACGGAGGGGACGAACTTTTCGGCGGTTATCATAGATATTATTACGGCAACATTATTGATCGTTTTCAGAAACTACCCGCTGCTCTTAAGAAAACAGCATTGTTTGGCTTGGATAATTTTTCTAATAATAGTAAGCTCATAGAGAAGCTTAAGTCAAGAAGAGCGCATGAAAGATACCTTTCATTTATGATAGAGAAAGATAATGTGCTTAACAGGGTTTTGAAAAAAGATATATTTAATAAAGAAGAAGTATTTTCTTTTTTTGCAGATAATTATCCTGTAGATTTTGGCAAATTTGATTCTCCTAAGGAGATGATGTTTTTTGATCTAAAGACATGGCTTCCCGAGCAATCTTTGATGAGGACGGATAAGATGTCTATGGCTTATGGTCTTGAGGAGAGGGTTCCTATCTTAGACCACCGTCTTGTGGAGTTAGCTTTTCGTATTCCTTCCACCATGAAGATTAAAGGTAAGGAGGAAGGGAAACATGTTTTTAAAGAAGCAATGAAAGATTATTTACCGAAGCATATCTTGGGTCAGCCTAAAAGGGGGTGGTTTTCCCCGGCAGCCAAATGGCTAAGATCGGACTTAAAAGACTTCGCTTATGAAGTTTTGTCAGAAAATTATAATATAGGGACAAGGCAGTATTTTGATTTTCCAGCCGTAAGGCAAATCCTAGATGACCATATTTCCAAAAAAGAATATAATTCTAATATCATTTGGACACTGATTTTTTTTCAGCTTTGGTATAAGAAATTTATAAAATAACTTTGATAAGGTATTTTAATGAAGAATATGTTAAATAGAATAAAAAAG
>PFDM01000040.1 GCA_002772825.1 Parcubacteria group bacterium CG10_big_fil_rev_8_21_14_0_10_38_31
CAAAGTGATTGATACTACAGGAAGTAGTATTACTTGACGACCAGCGGATAGTGGTCGATGTGTTCCAAAAGATGGAAGTACTGTCGGCGCTGATATCTGCACTTGGAGGTCTGGCGACTATATTATAATCTCTACTCCTCTCATTATTGTTTTCATTCTCCTCAGCTATCCATCCGTAGGGATCAGCCACGACCCTAATGGTGTGCCCACCCACTCCACTTGCCGTCCTTGATATGCTTACACTTCTACCGCTTCCTGCCCCAAGATTACCAACACTATTCCCATCAATTTGCTGCCCGTTATCGTATACCAAATACCTGACATCATTTGCTCCGGCACTACCAATGTTTTCAACAGTAAAAGAAATAGTAAAGCCGTCACCCTCTGTCACATTTCTAGGGTTAATACTTAAATTATTGGTAATTAAGTCAGGTTTTGGCGGAGGTCCTTCAATTGTAAAGCCATACCAACCACTACAATCCGAGATTTGGTCATTATTAAAGGGGGCTATGGCATCAGCGCATAATCTAAATTGGTAATCCCCGGGAGCCAAATTGTCATTTGCTATTTTATTGACCGTAAAGTCAACCCTATATCGTCCATCACGATACGGCGGATTTCCCGTGCAGACTTGTGATTCTTGTCCAGAATCCTCTGGCCACCACCAGTTATTAGCTAAGTCCCTATTTAAGCCAAAATTAGATTCTATCCTGACATTATAAACCTCGTGCGGTGTTTGCCTGGGGTCACCCTGCCTATGGCATTGGCCGATTTGTTGGCCTGACCTAATATCTGCAGTTAGACGGCCGTTATCTGTATTAAGGTCTAAATTGTATATAGGGATACCACTGTTCCGAATTGCTCTATGAGCAGACTCTGCAACATTAAAGGAAGTAAAGAAAGAAAATATAAAAAAGACAAAAAATACCAAGGTAAGTTTTGTCTTCCAGGTCTTTGGCTGAGTCTTTAATAAAATCCTAGGCATATCCCATATTTTATCAAAATCCATACTTTATTAAAGAGAAAGAAGACAGAATTTGTGGAAAAGAAAAGCGGGTATCCGAGGAGCTTGGATACCCGCACCGGTTAGAGACCGGCATGCTCGCACTTCTTGACCACCTCCCCGCGGATGCGAAACTTAGAAGATTGTCTCCCTGGCGTAGGCTCAAGCTCCACGCCATTCAAGTGGAGACCTCTGGATGTCGTCCTAAGACCCTCGGAGTTGTCGTCTCCGAGTGCCTGCCACGACACAACCGTCAGGTGACACTCATACTTCTTGATGTCCCAGTTATTGCCCATCTCGTAGGACGAGCCTTCCGGGAGCTCGAGAAAATAGCCCGTGACCTTGGAATTCCTGCCACCTTCCCTCATAGTTTTAACTTCAAGATCCGGTCGAAAGCCATTCCGGTTACCGTAGGAAGGAATCAGGAGTAATCCAGGGATATTCTTGTCTACCCAGTTCGGCCGATCGATATCCTCGACGGGAATGAAAATCGAGGCCGAGGTCACGGTGCCGAGAGTCGTCTCGGGTCCCGGAGTCCCGGGGCTCGTAGGGCCTCCACCACTACAAGCGACAGAAGTAATTATACTCATGACGACGGCGAGGAGGAAGCCCCCCGCCAGACGGGTAAGCCGGCGCATCTTGCGCATTTTGTCCCCCTCGCCGAAGCGAAGTTGAAGTGTGAGTATGTGAGCAAAAGAACCCTCTATAATAAGAATACCCAAATACAGATATTTTGTCGAGTGCCAAGACAAAATATATATAAAAAATGTGGACAAATGCCTATATATTTTCTTAAAAAAACCCCTATAATAAGCCATTTAGGCAAATAGACTTATCCACATTTTTTGACAAAATCCCCCACAAAAACTTTCATAAAGACTGATAACAACAAATCTAAAGAAAAAGCATGAGCTGGCTAATTTTGTGCTTTGTTGGAGGGGCCCTTAAATTAAGCACACAAACCGCCTATTTACGTACACGCTCTTTTAAAATATATCTATCTCGATATACTCAAAAACCTTGAGTGACTTGAGAGAAACATCGCCTCGTCGAAACGACACTCGACAGATGACTATATACGTGCGTGGGAAATAGTGGAACGTGTTGGATATCACAAGCTTATCAAAAATATAAAAAGTGGCGGCGCACCAAAGCACACCGCCACAGAAGGTGATTTTTACAGAAAGATCTCCAGCTAATAAAAGGTTTAATTCTCTAGAAGAATATCATTTGCACTATTTATAAGGAAACTCACATAAGTGCCATCAATCTTTTTCTTACTATCTAAATATTTATAAGTCATCAATCTCAATATGTCTGCTAAATAAATAGCTTGGTACTCTTCAGAAGATCTAATTTTTTCTTCATCTATTCCCTGTAGAATAGATGAAGGTTGTCCTTTGTCATAATCTAAATAACTGACCTTCTTGTACGACAAAGAAGTTAAAACTCCTTCGGTTAATAGAAACTTGCTCTTTTTTAAGAAAGCCTGACTTTTATTTGTCTCCCAAATTTGTGAAGACATAAATTTTTCCTTCAGAATTCTATTAGATTCTGAGCTTTCATAAAATAAATGAAAAATCTCATGACATAAAGTATTAAGTGCTAGATGCAATTTTTCTGTATTGAGACCCGAAATATTTAGTATAATGGCATCTTTTACTTCAGACGCCATTGAGTGCCCACCAATATATAAATCACCATAAGATGGGAGTAGATAAATTTTTATTTTTTTGTTTTTATCGAAATTAGAACCAAGAAATTTGTGAGTTTTGTCTATAAAATCTTTAAAATCTTTACCTTTTACAGCATTAGTCAAATTATTTTTCCATATTTTCAGACTTGATCTATGGTCTACCCAAATTTGGTCAAAAATAGATTGTAATTCACTTTTTATTCTTTCCCAATCTTCTATTCCAAGCAGATTTACCTCTCCTGTATATTTTTTCCAAAGCCATTTATAATTTTTATCTTCCAAAAACCCCTTGATCTCTTCCAATATTTCATTCAATACATTTCCTTCATTCAATAGTCTTATACCTTCGTTTGGCTGAAAATACCCAGACCAATTAACAAGAGATTGAGTCCAATAATCAAAGGATGTATCTTTTTTTATCTCAATCTGAAAATTCATATTGGGTCTTTTAAATCAAGTTGGAGCCCGATCAGGTGATCGGGCTCCTTAAGGCAAAGGCGAGACGAGCTTCAGCCCTAGCGGTCCTTGCCATCATCACCGGGCATGTTCTCCTGCTCGGAAGCAGAAGTATCGTCCCAGTCGTAGTCATCGCCTTCGCCGTCGGACAAGCGGAGCAACTTGGACAACATACTCTATCACCTCCTTTCCTGGCAATTACGTGAGGAGATTCTCCTCACTAGTGGAACTGTTTCTACACTTAAAGATAAATAATTTTTCTCTAGGTGTCAACTTCTCGTTTTATAGATAAAAATATTAAAACAGGTGTGAGCTCCGACATGTGTCGGGGCGGGGGTACACACCCACACCTCGTAAAGATAAAAAATTAATTCGAAACCTCAAGAGACTCGGTTAAAAAGGCAACGTTTACAAGCATTTCTCTATAAACATTTTCTTCTAAGGTGATTTTTCAAAGCACTCCTACCTCTCAAAATATATTCTGCCTTCTTCCTCTCCTGCTTCAAGTTTTTCTCCGTCCAAATATATATCCTTTGTTGTTAACACGGAGATCTGGCTTTCTCCGTCATAGAGCAGAGGATCAGAAACCCAAACATAGCCTCTATTGAAATTGCCTCCTTCCGGAACTTCAATTTTTTCTCTGCACTTAAAGAGACCGACATCAATATTCTGCAAATAGCAGGAGGCGAAGGCATTATCAGAAGACACATCAACTCCGTCAAAAAGAATGAGGAGTGTTGGAATAAGTACCCCCCTTCCTTCTTCTTCTTCCTCGAGTCCTACTTCATATATTGCCTCACTTACTCTCTCGTAAACAAAACCATCTCTAAACTCTATCTCGGCCGTTGTCCCAATTGACTCCTCTGACTTTTCACTCATAGTATCGTTATCGTCATTCAAAAAAACGAACCACACGACGGCTCCCAAAAGTATAGCCACAACAAGCCAGGCCGCGGGCTTTAATTCAAAACGGCCTCTCTCTTTTCTTTCGGGAGATTCCGGCATTTTATTTATCGGATTATCCAGATTGCCATT
>PFDM01000056.1 GCA_002772825.1 Parcubacteria group bacterium CG10_big_fil_rev_8_21_14_0_10_38_31
TCATTTACCTTAATTTTATAGGCAAAATACATAATCCACAATAGAAAAAGTGGATAAATAAAGCATTTAGCCAAGACCACACTCTTTTAACCGTTTATACTTGCATTTTTAAGGCTTTTTTGGTAATATATTTTGACAATGAAAAAAGATATCCACCCAACATACCACACTGACGCAGTTATAAAATGCGCCTGTGGCAATACCATTAAAGCCGGCTCTACAATAAAAGATATAGAGATGGAAATTTGTAGCGCCTGCCACCCGTTCTTTACCGGAAAGGAGAAGCTTATAGATTCAACAGGAAGAGTTGAGAAGTTCCGCACACGACTGGAGTCATCTAAAGTAAAACAAGAAGAAGCCAAAAAATCCGAACCTAAGGTAAAAAAAGAGACTAAGGGTAAAAAAGAAACTAAAGAAAAAGCAAAATAACTAAACATTTCCCTTTTTACAAGATTGGGCTTTTAATCCAATCGCGATAATAAAGGGATATTGCTCTATGTTACCAAAAGAATTAGAAGATCATAAAACAAAATATCTCCAAGAGGAGTATCTAAGTATTGAAGAAAAGATAAAAGAACTGGAAAAGATGTCTCTCTCCGACCCTGAGATGAAAGCCCTAAGCGAAGAAGAGGTGTCATCTCTCTCCAAGCAAAAAGACGAAATCCTAAATCAAGCAAAGATTATCCTTGAACCAAAGAAATCGGAAGAAGAGGAAGGCGAGTCTAAATCCGTCATACTTGAGATACGCGCCGGCACTGGTGGCGACGAAGCATCTCTTTTTGCATCTAATCTTTCAGAAATGTATGGAAAGTATGCCGAGAAGAATAATTGGAGTGTAACCAAACTCGACGAATCAAAAAGCGCTTCCGGCGGATACAAGGAGGTTGTCTTTGAGATAAAAGGAAATGATGTCTACAAGAAACTAAAATTTGAGTCAGGTGTCCATCGTGTGCAAAGAGTGCCCGCCACTGAGAAATCAGGGCGTATACACACCTCCACCGCCTCTGTAGTGGTAATGCCCTTTAGACCCAAGAGCGCTTCTATAGAGATGAAGCCGGAAGATATTGAGGTGACGTTTGCACGCTCAGGTGGAGCTGGCGGACAAAATGTAAACAAAGTTGAAACGGCTGTCCGTATAGTCCATAAGCCGTCCGGACTTATGGTTCACTGCACAAGTGAAAGAAGCCAATTAAAAAATAAAGAAAAAGCGCTCGCCTTGCTTTCAAGTAGACTTGAAGATATCAAACGCCAAGAAGAAGATAAGAAATTGGCCAGTGAGAGAAAAGGTCAAATAGGCACAGGAGACCGATCAGAAAAGATCAGAACATATAACTTTCTCCAGGACAGGATAACAGACCACCGTATAAAAAAATCTTGGAGCAATATTGAAAATATACTTAGAGGTGAAATGGATTCAGTAATAGAAAGTTTGATTGAGGAAGAACAAGCTCTTAAATAATACCCGATATCCTATAAACTCTAGAGCCCGAGTATATCTATCTGACTCTGATACTTGACGGCTATCTCCATAACATCATCTCCATAGAAGGCATAAGCCGGCTTTTGCCAGTTCCCCCCAGCTAAATAACGAAGAGCGGCTCGGCGTTCAGCTTCATACCCACCGGCGGCGGCGCCATTATCCTTCAAAAGAAGTCCTGACGCCATGAAAGCGTCCTCCGGATCCCATGGACTAGGTGGATTATGACCCGTCTTTTTTGCTATTAAGTCCTTATATAAACTCCATGTTGTAGGCATAAATTGCGCCGGACCCATAGCTCCACCACATCCATAATATGGCGCCTTGGAAACAGGTAAGATATCCGGGTTGAGCCCGAGCTCGCTCGTTATTTCCATAAATGCTGTTTTCTGCTTCTCTGCAGATGTCTTATACCCTATTCTTATATAACACTCATATAAATCATCTTTCCAATTACCAGACCCAAGGTTAGATCCTAAATTTGATTCTTCTGTTATTACCCCCAAGAGAAATGCCGGCCTTACACCTGTTTCAGCAAAAACATTATTCGCATAAAGAAGTGCTTTTTCAAACGGTATAGCATCAGACCCTCTCAATACAAACAACGCGCTTTTTATTTCGGCGGCGGTTTTTTGCTGAACCTTAAGAACCTCTTGATATTTTTTCTCCTCTCCTTTGGTCACTTTCAAGATTTGTTCCTTGTCTTTTTTATATCCTTGGTTCTTTTTTTCTTGAAGCTCTTGAATGGCTCTGAGCTCGTATTGCTCCGTCCTTGCTACCATAAGCTCTTCTTTTTCTTCTTGAGTTCTTGTGACATCATTTCTTAATTCATTAAATGAATCTTGTATTGCCTCTTCAATAAAACCAAAAGTGTCTAAATCATTAAAGAAATCGGACATATTTTCATAACCCAAAACAACTTCAATAAGCGAAGTTGAATCAATCTCATTAGTTTTTCTCAAGAGCTCTCCTAAAGACTCCTTTTCTCTGTCTATCTTTGAAGAGAGCGTGCCGATAAACCCCTCTTTTTCTTTTATAGAGTCCACTAATTTTTTTATGGCGAGATCTCTAGCCCTAATCTCCAGTCGTGATTTCTCTATCTTACTTTCAAAGATAGCGATGTCTCTCTCAAGGGTCGTTGACTCTCTCTGCTTTTCTTTAATTACAGAGTTCTGGACTTCAATCTGTTTCTCAATACTGGCAAGCTCTGCCTCGAGTTCTGCCCTCTTTTGGATGACAACATTAGGATCTAAAACTTCTGCCGAAGAAAAAATCACTCCAGAGAAAAAAACACTTAAGGACAGAAAAATAGAACAAAAAATTAAAAATATTTTAAACATAAATGAGCCCCTTTATTTAAAAGAGAGTGTTTTACTCCGTAACCACTTCCTCTTCTTTCTTTCCTTTATTTTCTACCTCAATATCTGCTATCGTCTTTTCCGTTTCTTCCTCTTTTTCTTCTCTAGGAGCTTCAACGAGGACGATATTATCATCTCCATTAGTAATAAGCTTAACACCGTCAGGTAACGGGATTTGTGAAGCAAATATGTGATCACCTAAGTTTTCAAGGACAGAAATGTCCACTTCAAGATTATGAGGGAGAATCGCCGGAAGGGCTTCCACCTCAATTTCATGCATCACTTTTATAAGCATACCACCCAACCCTTTCACCGCTGGTGAGATACCCACAAACTCAAGAGGGATACTCGCCTCAATAGGTTTATCCATTAAAGCAGCATAAAAATCAACATGAATCGGCTCTCTCGACATAGGGTCAACGGACACCTCGTGGATAAGGACACTTAGGGGCTTACCTTCAAGCTTTAAATCAACAACAGTTGACTCACCGGCTTCCTTAAATACCTTTTTAAAATCTATAAAAGAAACGAAGATAGACTGTGACTTAATCTTCGGACCATAAACAACGGCCGGAATCCTCCCCTCACTTCTAACCTTATTAAGTTTTTTCTTAAAAACATCGCGTTTTTCAGCGTCTAACATTAGTTTTGTCATTTAATCATTATATATATATTTAACTATAAATCAACCCTGTGTGCAGTTAACCTTATGAGGTGACATTCTGATATGATTGGGGTGACAAAGGCAACCCCCCAACGGCTAAATTGTAACTTAGCCGTTGGGGCGACTAATCACCAAACAAAAAAAAGAGACTTGGTTAAGTCTCTTTTTTTTGTTTGGTTTTTTATTTAACTAGATTAGGAGGGGTCTGTCCTTCTGCGACGGCAATGAT
>PFDM01000060.1:0-16797 GCA_002772825.1 Parcubacteria group bacterium CG10_big_fil_rev_8_21_14_0_10_38_31
TTTTTTTGTTTGGTTTTTTATTTAACTAGATTAGGAGGGGTCTGTCCTTCTGCGACGGCAATGATATTTAAAGATGCAATTTCTGCCATCTTCCCCCTGGTCTCTTCTGTGGCACTTGCCGTATGTGGAGTTATAACTACATTAGGAAGGTCCGCGAGGCCCGGAGCAAGCGCCGGCTCATTCTCATACACATCTAAAGCCACTCCTTTTATGGTCTTGTTCTGAAGCGCTTCTACGAGAGCCACCTCGTCTATCACCGGTCCGCGAGAAGTGTTCACAAGGTAAGCGGACGGCTTCATAAGAGCAAGTCGTTCTTTATTTATAAGATGACGTGTAGAGTCTATAAGAGGCACATGGATTGACACAAAATCCGCTTCTTTCAAAAGGTCATCCACACTATCTTTGAACTCGGCATTATATTCTTTCTCAAATTCTTCGTTTCTTTTTATATCATAATAAATTACCTTCATCTCAAACCCACGAGAAGCATGGTGAGCAACTCTTGTCCCTATCCTCCCTAAGCCCAATACGCCGAGAGTTCTACCCGTAATGTCATTCCCTAGCATAAGCATAGGTGCCCAGCCCACATATTTCCCCGCCCTTGTGAATCTGTCGCCCTCGGCTATCCTCTGGGCAATAGATAGAAGTAGGCCGAAAGTATGCTCGGCCACAGTATTAGTAAGGACGCCGGGGGTATTGGTAATGATGATTCCCCTCTTATTCGCCTCTTCTATATCAATGTTATTATATCCGACAGCATAGTTAGCAAAAATCTTCGCCTTCGGTGCCACATCAAACACCTCGCCATCTATAGTGTCTGTAAGAAGACACAAGACCGCATCGTATTCCTTTTGCCTCAAAGCGGAGATAAGTTCACCCTTGGACAAAACTTTATCTTCCGGATTCACATCAACTTCATAACCTTTGTCCTCTAACATTTTAATCCCCACTTCCGGAATCCTTCTTGTGATATATATTTTCATAAAAATCTTTAGAAAAATTTGATAGTTGTTTTCTGCAGGATTTCCCTCCATGACGTCCTTAAAGAAAACAAGCTATCAAATTTTTCTATAACTTAATTAATACCATTAAATAACCTCAATCTTTGATTAACTTTCTCTTCCACGGCTGAAACAACCGGCTTCATTATCCTATAAGGTGCCACCTCGTCAGGATTTTCTCTAAGTGATTTCTCAAGTGCTTCTTTATAGGCCACTCTAAGCTCTGTGCTGATATGTATTAGGGAGATACCCGCTTCCACCGCCTCTTTAAAATTATCGTCAGAGATGCCGGAACCACCATGAAGCACGAGGGGCACATTAACAGCTTCCCTTATCTCTTTGATTCTATCAATATTTAAATTCGGATTAGAAACATTTTTAAGCATACCGTGGATGTTACCGACAGAGGGAGAGAAAAGATCTACCCCTGTCTCGTCCACAAATCTCTTGGCATCTTCCGGTGTGGTTAATTGGTCTAAAGAGACTCCTTCCGGCACTTCGTCGAGTAACTTAGAAGACTGTCCTATGTAGCCAAGTTCTGCTTCTATAAGGACATCTGGATTCACAGAGCGAGCATAATCCACACACTCTTTCGTTATCTTTATATTTTCTTCCATAGGCAACTTAGCACCATCAAAGATAACAGAATCAAAACCGGCATCAATGGCCTCCTTCACTCTCTCAAATGAATAAGTATGATCGGCATTTATAAAGATAGGATAATCAAATTCTTCGCGGAGACTTTTCACAAGTGCCACTGACTGCTTGATACCGATAAAATCCCTCTCCCCTTCTGAGACACCGATAACAACAGGCAGATTAAGTTTCTTAGTGGCGTTAAAAATACCTCGCAGTACCTCAAGATTAGCAATGTTGAAATGCCCGACGGCTCTCTTGTTTTCTCTCGCGTCTTCTAATACTCGTTTTAAATTATTATTCATATCTATTATTTATTTAAGAAATCAACTCAAGCAAAAACGAGAAACAACTGTTTTGGAAGAATCTCCCTTTCCACCATTTTCCGTTCGCTAGCTGACGAACGGAAAATGGTGGAGCCTGTTCTGGAAAAACAGTTGTTTCTCGTTTTTGCATTCTTTTCAAGAAAATTAATTTTTAATTTTTTAAATTTATATCAATCTTGGCTCATAACCGACAGGCGCTTTAGCTAAATTCTCTTCAATCTTTTCTCTAGTGAGGAGTCCGGCTCGGGCGCCTATCTGCTGGACAACGGACATTGAATTGACGGGTCCCCATCTTAAAGCCTGCGGTATATCAAGCCCCAAAGCGATAGCTGATGTGAAAGCAGAAGAGAAGGAATCGCCGGCTCCAGTCCTATCTACCGGCGCACTTGGGTCAGGGTAAATCGGCATCTGCCAAAAGTTTTCACCATTGTAGACAAAGGCACCATTTCTTCCATCAGTGATAACGGTAATCTTTGGACCTAAAGCAGAAACTTCTTGAAGTAATTTCTTTATATCTCCTTCCTTATTCCCTAATATCTTCTGCGCTTCTTCTTTGTTGCAGAAAAATATTTCGGCTCTTTTATAAATTCCCGCCAACGAATCTTTGCCAAATTTTATCTGATACGTCCCCGGCTGAAAAGCGAGTTTGACTTCAGGGTTATCATCTAAATATTTCTCTATCACCGAGTGAAAAGAAAGTGAGTTCGCCCCTAAAGAAGATAAGTATATAAAGCGGGGTTTACCTATGTCAGGCAAGTCATAGGCGTATTCTTCATGCTTGATAAGGATAGTCCTCTCTCCTTTATACAAAAGAACATAATGATAATTAGTCTTCTTCCCTTCATGAGTTTTTATAAAATCTATACCAAGACCCTCTTTCTTTAGAGTCTCAATACACTCCCGGCCAAAATAATCATTTCCGATGTTTGAGACTATGGCAGTCTTCAAACCCAACCGAGAGGCACTCACCGCGGCGTTAGAACTATTGCCCACACCTGGCACTATATGCACATCTTTATAAGGGATCTTGTCGCCAAAATTCATACAAATCTTAGTAAGACCATCTTCCTTTTCTACCTCCGCTTCATCATTTTCAAGTTCTATGAAAGCGTCTGTCACAATGTCTCCGATTGCTATAAAATCATACATAACTATTTCTATTATTACTTGTTAATAACTCTTTTAACCGCTTCTTTTATCCCGCTTATCCCCATACCGTAATGTTCTACAAGTTCTTCTTGCGTGCCTGACTGACCAAATTTATCTTCTACACCTACGAACTCCATAAAAACAGGATAATTCTTCACTAAAACTTCCGCCACTGCGCTCCCCATACCACCCTTAACCTGATGTTCCTCAACGGTCACTACCCTTCCGGCCCTCCTTGCGACATCTATTACTGAAGTTTCATCCATTGGCTTGATAGTATGATTATTTAAGACCAGACACTCTATCCCCTCTCTGGAAAGCTCTTCCGCCACCATAAGTGAATTGTAAACAGAAGGACCGCAAGCAATAATAGCCACTTGAGGATTCTTGGCATCACGCAATAAGTTCGCTTTCCCAACTTCAAACGGCGATTCTTCGGTCGTGACAATAGGGGTCGGTTCACGAGCAAACCGCAGATAAAACGGCTCTTCAATCTTTGAAGACGCATAAGTCGCTTTCTTCGCCTCTACAGAGTCGCAAGGGACGACAACATTCATCCTTGGGATAACTCTGGTGATAGCGATATCTTCAATAGCTTGGTGTGTGCCACCGTCTGGACCCACGGAGATACCGGCGTGCGCGCCAGCTACTTTAACGTTTGAATTATTATAACAAATAGTAGTCCTTATCTGCTCCCAGTTTCTACCGGGAGAAAACATTGCGTATGACGCAATGAAAGGCACTTTACCCATGGCCGCCATACCGGAAGCGACGGAAGCCATAGACTGTTCCCCTATCCCCATCTCCACAAATCTCTCGGGGAATTTCTTTGAAAAAGTAGATGTCTTGGTAGAGTCGGTAAGATCCGCGCAGAGCGCCACAACATTCTCATTTTCCTCGCCCGCCTTCAAGAGACCTTCACCATAGCCAAACCTAATAGGCACCTGTTCCACATCTTTATCTAAAAGTTTGGGATTTAATTTTTGATTTTGATTTAACATATTTATTATCTTTCTAAAAAATTAAAATTTTATTTAAGCAAAAGTTAGAAATAACTGTTTTGGATTATTTGCTTATTCATGTTCTGATTTTATCTTACCTCCTAATGTTCTCAATTGATTCAAGGCCTCTTTGGCTTCATTCGCATTCGGCGACTTACCATGCCACTCAAACTTCCTCTCCATAAACTCCACTCCCTTACCCGGGATAGTATGCGCGATAATTACCGACGGTTTGGAAAACATCGCTTGCGCTTGCCCTATCGCATCATTCACTGACTCAAAATTATGACCGTCAACTTCAAGCACATGCCAATTAAAACTCTCAAACTTATCGCGAAGCGAATCAAGAGGCATAATATCTTCAGTAAAGCCGTCAATCTGAATATTATTTCTATCTATAATACCTATTATGTTATGAAGTTTATCGCGACCGGCCATCATCACTGCCTCCCAAACCTGCCCACAATCAAGCTCACCATCGCCCATAAGACAATAGAACCATTTATCATCACTCTGTCCGTCATTCATCCTATTTCCAATAGCCATTCCCACCGCCTGAGAAAGACCGGAACCTAAGGGACCAGAGCTTGTCTCTATGCCGGGAAGCCATTCTCTATGCGGGTGCCCTTGAAGACGCGAACCAAACTTACGAAGAGTCTTAAGTTCTTCTACTGGGAAGTATCCGGAATGCGCCATCGCCGCATACAAGACTGGGCAAATATGCCCGTTTGAAAGTATCACTCTGTCTCTTTCCGGCCAACCAAGATTCTTAGGGTCATGCTTAAGCACATGGAAATAGAGCAGGGTAAAAATATCAGCCATGCCTAGAGGACCGGCCGAATGACCGGAACCGGCTTCAAGGAGCATCTCAACAATAGATCTTCTTATGTCATTTGCTTTTTCTTCTAAAAATTTTACCTTTTCATCAAGTAAGTTTGCCATTTTTTATTTAATTTTAAATTTAAAAATTTTTTGTTGCAAAAAATTAAAATTTGATTTAAGTAAAAGTTAATGTTTTGGATTATTTGCTAAATTGCCCAATTCTTCCCAACTGTTTTTTACTTTATCTTTAGAAGAATATACAGCCGAGCCGGCTACCAGTCTATCTACTCCAACTTTTGCAAGAAGTGGCACTGTTTTCATGTTAACACCACCATCCACCGATATTATAGCATCCGGATACCTCAACCGTAAACCCTCTATCTTGTGTAAAACTTTTTCATCAAAAGGCTGACTTTGAAATCCAATTTTAGCTATACCCATAAACTGCACAAAATCGATATCTGTCATATATTTATCTAGAATTTCATTTGGTGTATCAATATTTAAAGCCAGCCCCGTCTCCGCTCCGGCTTCTTTGGCAATCTTTATAGCTCTTCCCGCGTCATCAGTAGATTCAATGTGGATTATCACTCTTCTTACGCCAGCATCTACCCAATCTACTATCACGAGCTCGGGATCTTTCACCATTAAGTCCACCTCCACACTAATCTTCTCACTTGGAGGCGAGGCCTCCAAGTGGGTCTTTAGGTCAGAGGGATTATTCCAAGTGGTGTCGGGAGTGAATATGCCGTCGGAGACATCAATCTGCACCCAAAGAGAAAAATCCTTCACAAGATTAATTTTATTTTCAATCTCTCGCCAATCACTCTCTAAAATTGCCGGTATTATCTCTACCATGTTCCTTGAATTTTCACACCAATAATAGGTCCGTGCTCTCCAAGTTCATACATAGGAGAAAGAGTTGTCTGCGGAAACTTAATCCCGTCCATTCCAAGCGCAGTTCCGACAAGTCTCCAATTATCTCTATCCATGATAAAATCAGCCGTTAAACCTAGGGCGAGCTCTTGAATAGAAGTTCCTGTATTCTTCGCGTATTCCATAATGTCATTTCCTTTATGCTCTTTCATAACACCAGATAAATTAGTTGATAATGAGTAGCTCATCGCTTCTGACTTGGCAACAAGCGCCATTATTGCAATAAGCTGACTGGGAGAATCTTCTTCCCTCATCGTATTTACAAGAAATTCTCCGTATTTTTTATCAGCATTCATTCCGGCGACATTAATAACCGCTTCATTTTTAACATTACCACTCCACTCCGTATACCCCCCAAATAGATTTAAAGTGGTCATTGTCGTATCTGCCCCTTGACGAAGCGCTTCATTCTCGTGACCAAGTTCATGAATTATGACAGAGGCCTTCTGAGCCAAAACTATCTCTGGTAAGATTTTAGCAAACTCGGAGAAATTCACCTTTCCATTATCAAACACTTTTTTAGTCCTAGCAAAATACCCTTCAATATCAAGACCTCCATTTTTATACTCCAAATAGTTAGCGTTTGCTTCGCTTATTTTAGATTGTATTCTTCCTGCAACATCAAACACCTTCGCGCTATCTGCCACCTTTTCAATAACGTCATTAGGAAAAAGATTTGGATTTTCTTTAATTTTATTATCAAAATCACTTGAAAGTTTATCAAAAGTATCTAATTCAAAATTTATTCGTTCAGCTACAGTCTCCCGCTCTCCTTCATCTCTAATACTTACTAAATCTTCCGCCTTTATTCTTTCTAGAGTTTCCGTGTTTTTCATTACTTCTCCGCTAGTAGCTATATTAGTCATCTTAAGAGCCGACTCATCTACTTCATTTTCTGAGGCATTTACCGTCCCGGCTTGCAACATAAAAGCGGTTATAGACGTGTATAAGATAGAATTCCTTAAAGACTTGTCTTTAAGGAATTTCTCCGGCCAATTTGAAATAGAATCTTTAAAGGAAGAAAACCAATTTAAAAAACCTTTCGGATTTTCTTCTATACTTTTATCGATTGAATCTTCTAAAAATATTTCTTGAGTATTTTTATTTTCCTCTATCTCGGTTTTTTTAAGACTTTCAAACATATTAAATTTTATCTATCTTTTCAATTCTCCTCTTGTGTCGCTCTCCGCCGGAGAATGGGGTCTCAAGCCACATTTTTACCACCTCCCTGGCTTCATCTTCAAATATAAACCTGGCACCGAGCGATAATATGTTAGCGTCATTATGTTCACGCGAGAGTTTGATGATATCAATCGGCCCGCCATAGAAGACAGCCGCTCTTACCCCTTTGATACGATTGGCAGCTATTGCTTCGCCCTGCCCGGAACCACCGATAATTATCGCTCTATTATTTTCAGGGTCTTCAGATACCTTTCTGGCCGCAGGAAAAATAAAATCAGGATAATCGTCCCCTTCTTCATGCCTTACATTGCCAATGTCCTCTACTTCAAAACTTAAATCGCCAAGAAAAGATTTTAACTTCTCTTTTAGTTCAAATCCGGCGTGATCAGATGCTAAATAAATCATAAAATCATAAATTATTGAACTAATTTCCCGGCTTCGATAACATGTTTTACCAGACTGTTTGTATATCCCATCTCATTATCATACCATGAAAGAATTTTTACAAAGTCGCCGTCCACTACTTTTACAAATTCCAGATCTACAATAGAAGCATGAGGTAAACCGATAATATCTGAAGAGACCAGTCCTCCGTCGCTTACAGTAAAGATACCTTTCCATCTCTCCTCTTCTGACGCTTTCCTGAATATCTCTTTGATCTCTTCTACCGAGGTCTTCCTCTTGGCGAGGAAAGTGAAATCAGCTACCGAGCCGGAGACGACCGGCACCCGCATAGCGATACCGTCAAACTTTCCATCAAGGTCTGTGATTGCCTTTGTTACTGAGATGGCGGCACCGGTGGTAGAAGGGACGATATTCACCGCCGCCGCTCTCCCTCTTCGCCAATCTTTCGCATCAGGACTGTCTACTAGCTTTTGAGTAGAAGTGTACCCGTGAACTGTATTTAAAAATGCCTTCTCCACACCTATTGTTTCGTGCATAATCTGCGCCACCGGGGAGACAGAATTCGTAGTACAAGACGCATTTGAAGAGACAACGCAAGTCTTCAGACCTTCTTCATTTATACCCATAAGGACTGTGTTACCATCCACTCCTTCTTCCCCTTTTGCAGGAGCGGAAATTACCACTCTTTTAGCGCCGGCTTCAATATGCGCTTTAGCTTTATTATATTCAGTGAAGAAACCGGTGGACTCCACCACCACATCAATACCAAGCTCACCCCACGGCAAGACAGCCGGATCCTTCTCGCTAAAAAAACTAATCCTTTTACCGTCTACAATAAGGGTTGAACTTTTTTCTCCTTTCTCGTCAGAGATATCATGATTAAATTTTCCTTGAGCTGAATCGTATTTTAAAAGATAAGCAAGATTATCAACATCTCCTAGGTCGTTGATGGCCACTACCTCAATCTCAGGTGTAGTGCTTGCTAACCTTAAAACCTGTCGTCCTATACGCCCAAACCCATTAATTGCTACTTTTATTGCCATAACTTTGATCAATTAATTTAAATAATAATACTGTCATTATAACACAAGCTTTGATAAACCTTATCCACATATAGACGCAAGATTTCAACGGCTAAACCCTAGCTAGGGTTTAGCCGTTGAAATAAGAAAAAAATAAGAAACAGAAAAATCCTTATTTAAAGCCATATATCTGTCTGAGAAAGAGGTCCCCAATTGGAGGCCTCGCCTCCAATTGGGGAGTATTTTTAAACGGCTCAATCCGTCCGCCAGCTGACGGATGGATTGAGCCGTTTAATCATCCATAGTATCCAAGGGGAGTCCTTGGATACTTAGTTTAGTCTAACTTAATTCAAGAGTTTCTTAAAAATACTCTCCAGCACTTTAGGATTGGCACTACCCTTAGTCTTAGCCATCCCCTGCCCGAGTAAGAATTTCAGAGCGTTCTCTTTCCCCACCTTATAATCCGCCACGGCGTCAGGGTTTGCATCTACAATTTCTTTGGCAATTTCCAAGAGCACTCCCTCATCACTAGTCTGCATCAGTCCTTTTTCTTTGACGATAGTTTCGGGGTCTCCACCATTATTGAGCATTAACGCCAAGACATCTTTAGCCACTCTTGAGTTAATACTTCCACCACTGACAATCTCGATAAGTTTTGCGAAATTCTCCGGAGTGATTTTTATCTCTCTAAAACTATATTCCTTATCTTTCATCAAACCCAGCAGATCACTCGTAATATAATTCACTGCGAGCTTTACCATAGGAGCTTCTTTCAATATCTCCGCCACCCTTTCAAGAAAATCCGCAATACCCTTTTCTTGGATAAAAATATCCAGAATCTTCTCATCATCCAAGCCATAATCCTTCTTAAATCTCTCTCTCTTCTCCCACGGCAACTCCGGTAAAATCATCTCTCCAAAATCAAGTTCTGAAATCTTAAGTGGTGGCAAATCTGGCTCGGGGAAATATCGGTAATCATGAGCCATCTCCTTTTCCCTCTGCGAAAAAGTTTTATTCTTATTCTCGTCCCAACCACGCGTCTCATGGATAATCTTCTCTCCTTTGTCTAAAAGTTCTGACTGTCTCTTTACCTCATACTCAATAGCACGTTCAACCGAACGAAAAGAATTAAGATTTTTAACCTCTACTTTAGTGCCAAGTTCCCCGTCTTTCGAAATTGAAATATTCGCTTCAACCCTCATCAGACCTTTCTCCATATCAGCATCCGATACATCAAGATAACGAAGAAGCAGTTGTAACTCCCCTGCGAATTCACTCGCCTCTTTAGCCGACCTTATGCAAGGTTCCGTTACTATCTCCATCAGAGGGATCCCCGCTCTATTATAGTCCACATGACTTGATGTCGGGTCGTCATCATGAATGAGCTTACCTGTATCTTCCTCCAAGTGAACACGAGTAATATTCACTCCGTTTAACATGCCCCCTGAGACAAGTGGATATTTATACTGGCTTATCTGGTAACCTTTGGGAATATCAGGATAAAAATAATTTTTCCTATCAAATTGAGAATACTCCGCCAAGTCGCCCCCTAATGCCTTACCGACAAACAACACCTTCTTCACTGCCTCTTTATTGGCAACCGGCAAAGTCCCCGGATGCCCCATGCAGACCGGGCACACATTAACATTCGGCCGTTTTTCCAGCGGATCATTTAAAGAAGCACAGAACATTTTAGTCCGCGTCTTTAATTCCGCATGTATTTCAAGCCCGACAGTAAGTGTGTATTTATCCATATAAATAATTAAGTCTTCTTCCACTCGTCTATCTTTTCTCCCTTAATCTTCTTTTCCGTCATCGCTAACTCTTCATATATTCCTTCTATCAAATCATAATTTTTTGACTCCTCCAAACTCACCCAAGCAAATTCATCGCATTCTTCTTCCTGGAGTTTAACTTCACCTCCGGTATAATCTGCGGCGCAAGAGATAATCAAAGACGGCACCCCGTCTTTTCCAATCATTGCCAAGCTTGTCACATACCAAATATTATCAATATCAAGAGCAGTTTCTTCTTTTACCTCTCTCCTTAAAGTCTTTTCTAAGACATTATACCAATGATGATTAGTGTCTTTAGGAATTTTAAGATAATCACTTTTTTCCATTCTTCCTCCGGGAACAGTCCACATACCGGGAAATTTCTTCTTACTAGGTGAACGACGGGTTATGAGATATTTCTCATCTTTGATAATAATAGCAGTGATAGCCACTTCATGAAGATATTCATTATTTTCCATATAATATTTATTACTTCTACTCAAAATACTTCGGTTAGTTTACAATAATGCCATTCTACTCCGCCCAAAGAAAAAAATCAAAAAAATCCCTCTTTTTAATAAATATATGGATGTCCGACAGCCCTATTATTTTAAACCACCGTTAGTTTTATTTTTATATCAATTGCTTTTGACCGCGTAATCGGAGATAACCCACCCCTCTGTTTCTTTGTCCCCGTCTGCGCCTGCAGGTATCTCCACCTTATACCAACCATCTTTTTCCTCTAGTAGTGTATAAATTTCTTTAGGGTAGACTTTAGTCACTTGAGCATAGCTTGTCCCTGGACCTTTTCTCACATTAAGCCAGCCTGTCGGCGTATCTTTTATCGTTATCTCTTCTTTAACAATCTCCTTTTCTTCTGTTACTTCAACACTACCTTTGGTCATATTAGTATCTGTATCCAAGTCAGGAAGATTGCCCGCAGTCGATATAACATATTGGTTATTATCTCCATTCCTAACTTTTGTAAAATAAGTATAACCAGAATATCCATAAGATACCAAAATAAAAAGAACAAGCAATGAGCTAAGCGCGTATCTGGAAATTATTTCTTTTTTAGTGGTAACATTTGACGTTTTAGGCAATAAATTTATCCCCCTCCAAGGACCATCAAGTCCTCTCAAAGCTAGTCCTATAACATTGGAAAAAAGGATTGATTGTTTTTCTTTGTTATTTAGAATCTGTCCATTTTTTAATTTCTCAATCGGGTTACCTGTCTTAACTTTTATACCAATCTGCTTTTCCAAATATTCATCCAGACCCGGCAAAGAAGCAGACCCTCCAGCTAAAATAATCTCTTCTATCTTGCCGTTAACATTACTTTGATAATAATTAATGGCTTTTTTTATCTTATCCAAAACTTCTTCAAAAGAATGTTTTAACACAGTAGAGACATGATGTCCTTCTTTGTTCTCACTAAAACCAAAGGATCTTTTCATCCCCTCAGCTTCTTCTTGGCTTTTGCCCAATTTATCCATTATCGCTTGTGTTAACTGACTTCCGGCAACAGGCACTGAGAAAGACAGATGAAGTAGCCCGTCACGACCAAAAATACTTATATCACTTGTCCTTGCGCCGATATCCACCACCATAGAATGTGCTTTTAAAAATAATGGCTTCAAGAGAGATCTCCCGAGAGAAGACGCTTCAGTGTCTATTATTGCAACCTCAAGACCGGCCAGATTAGCCACTTCTATATATTCATCTACCAAATCTTTCGGGGCAACAATAAATAATATATGGTGTGATTTTTTGGTAGAGACTAAAACATAATCCCAATAAACACCGTCTAATCCGGATGGAGTAATCCTAGTTATCTCATTTATCACACTTTGCGACAAATCTTCACCTTGCAGGTCAAGCGGTAATTCAAAATTACGAATAAAGACTTTAGACTCAGGCAGACTCATGATTGCTTTTGTGCCACTTAAAGACCGGTCAGTATTTTCTATACCGGCCTTCTTAATGACCTCTCTTAAATTCAAAACGAGTTTTTCTTTATCTATTATTTTTCCATCATCAACTATGCCCTCAGGTAAAATAACTCTACCTTGCCCGATAATCTCTCTTTTTTTATTAAGTCTTAGGACTTCAATAGAAGAATCGCTTATATCTATGCCTATCGGCAATTTTTTATTAAAACTAAACATATTAAATATGACGAAGGTCACTATTCATTATTACATTATACTCTATTATACTCTAAATATTATTATATTTAAAATATAATTTTTTCAAACAACATACCAACATTCTCAAGTTTGTAGGGATGTTGTTATTGCCCGTGGCAATGTTTATATTTAATAGGACTATTATCTACCTTCTTCGCTCCGCACGGACAAGGGTCATTACGACCAACCTTATCATTTTTATTAACAATAGTTTTAGTGGTATTGTCGCCATTATTATTACCGCCGGTCAAAACTCCACTCTTGTGTACCTCTTCAAGTTTCTTCTTCTCTTCCATAAAGACACCTCCCCCCATATGAGGAACTAGTTTTATCAAATTAGAATCTATCGCCTCTTCAAGCTCGTGAAAAAGTCGTAATCCTTCATTCTTATATTCAATCAAAGGATCTCTCTGACCGAAAGCGCGAAGCCTCACAGAAGAACGGACGTAATCCATTGCTTCCAAGTGTTCCAACCAGAGCATATCAATGTTCTGCAAGATAGTCATTCTAAGACTCCTGAAAAACAGATTATCGCCCATTTCTTCTCTCTTTTTTTGCACGGCGTCAAATGGCTCATCATAATCTTTGTAAATAGTCTCTATGTTGGTCCATAAAGAATTATGGTCACCCAAAAGAGCCGTCCGTCTCCTGGAATACACAGTCTTCCTCTGCTTATTTAAAACATCATCATATTCAAGGATATGTTTTCTAGCATCAAAATTCATCCCTTCTATCTTGGTCTGAGCCGCTTCAAGAGACTTTGTGACTAACTTGTTCTCAATAGGCTCGTCTTCAGGTATGCCAAACCTTCCCATCATTGACTTGATGCGGTCCGAACCAAAAACTCTCATCAAGTCATCTTCAAGAGATACGAAAAATCTGGTCTCACCCGGATCCCCCTGTCTGCCGGAACGTCCTCTAAGCTGATTGTCTATACGCCTCGCTTCATGACGCCCTGTGCCTACCACGTAAAGACCGCCCAACTCCTTAACTTTCTCTTGTTCTTCTTCATCTTTTGGATTACCACCCAAGACGACATCCACACCTCGGCCAGCCATATTTGTAGCAATAGTCACCCTGCCAAGTTTCCCGGCTTGAGCAATGATCTCTCCCTCCTTCTCATGGTTTTTTGCATTTAAGACTTCATGTTGAACACCCTCTTTCTTTAGGAGGAGGGAAAGGTATTCATTTCTCTCTATAGAAACTGTTCCCACGAGGACTGGCTGGCCTTTATCGTGTAGCTCTTTTACTTTCTGAGCTACCGCCTTAAATCTTCCTTCTGATGTCTGGAAAATATAATCCTCTTTATCTTTTCTCAGTAGAGGTTTATTCGTGGGGATAGACGCCACATCTAAGTTGTAAACTTTATGAAACTCTTCAGCTGAAGTCAGAGCCGTCCCTGTCATACCAGAGAGCTTCTCATACATCCTAAAATAATTTTGAAAGGTAACACTAGCGAAAGTTCTACTCTCCTTTTGCACGGAAACTCCTTCTTTTGCTTCAACGGCTTGATGGAGTCCCTCCGACCAACGCCTACCCGGTTGAAGTCTTCCGGTAAACTCATCCACTATTATCACTTCGTCATTTTTCACCACATAATCTTTATCTCGTTCAAAAAGAGCCTTAGCGCGAATAGCCGTCTCCAAGTGGTGCACATATTTTATCCCTTTCTCTGTATAAATATTGCCTATACCAAGAATCTTTTCCGCTTTATCTATCCCATTTTCTGTCAGGGAGATAGCACGAAGTTTCTCATCAACTTCATAATCCGTCTCTTTGTCCATCTTCTCGGCAATCTTAGCAAAAGTTTTATATAGATCTTCCGACTCAACCGACGGAGCGGAGATGATGAGAGGAGTCCTCGCTTCATCTATCAATATAGAATCTATTTCATCAATAATCGCATAATTATAATCCCTCTGAGATAATTCATTTTCATTATAAACAATGTTGTCCCTCAAGTAATCAAAACCGAATTCATTGTTAGTGCCATAAGTTATATCAGCGTAATAAGATTCTCTCCTTGAACACGGTCTTAAAAACTCATGGACGACTTGGAAACTCCCTCTTTCATCTCTTTCCTTATCCAGATCATTTTTTTCGTGAGTTGGATCATACAAAAAAGAAGACTCGTGATTTATACAGCCGACAGAGAGACCAAGAGCATAGTAGATTTGCCCCATCCAGACAGCATCTCTTCTTGAAAGATAATCATTAACAGTGACAATGTGGACACCCTTTCCCGAAAGCGCATTAAGATATGCCGGAAGCGTAGCAACAAGAGTTTTACCTTCCCCAGTTTTCATCTCAGCAATACTTCCTCTATGCATCACAAAACCACCCAAGAGTTGGACATCATAATGTCTTTGGCCAAGAGTTCTTTTGGCAGCTTCTCTCACTAAAGCAAATGCCTCAGGTAAAATATCGTCCAAGGTTTCTCCTTTTGATATTCTTTCTTTCAACTCAGCCGTTTTCAACGGGAGATCTTCATCCTTTATATCCTTAATACCGGACTCCAGTTCATTAATTTTTAACACCAGTTCTTTACCCTCTTTAAGTAAAGGGCTTTCTTTGTTGAATATCTTATTATTTATATTAGTTAAGAATGACATATTAGTCCTGTATATTAACATAAATATAGGCAAACTAAAACCCCCGCCTAGGCGGGGGTTAAAGCTTTGCGCTCTATCTTACTTCTTTCTTTTTGCTGGTTTCCTCTTTGCAGCAGTTTTCTTCTTTGCTGGTTTTCTCTTTGCTGCAGTTTTCTTTGCTGGTTTTCTTTTTGCAACTTTTTTTACTGTTTTCTTCTTTGTTGCTTTTTTCTTTGTAGCCATTTTATTTAAAATTAAAATTTACAAATTTATAATAACATCGACCTTTGAAATGTTATTCCAAGTTCTTACTCTAATTATCTTTCTTTAAGAGAATAAAAACAACAAAAATTTATCAAAACTGTGGATAACTTTTTTAAAAATAAAAAATTAAATTTAATTTTTTATTTTTAAAATTCCATTTTTAAAATTTTCCAACTAATTGCACTTCTTCTTCAATTTTTATTTTAAATTTTTTATAAACTTTTTCCTTACAAATATCCGCGAGCAACTTTATATCTACGGCGGTGGCGCTCCCTTTATTTAAAATATAATTACAATGTTTCTCTGATACAAAAGCTTCTCCTATATTTACTCCGGACAATCCTACTTCTTGGATCAAAAAGCCGGCTGGCAATTTATACTTATTCTCCACCTTCTTAAATTCAGGAAAAGCCTTAACCAGCTCTCCCTTATCTATACCCACCTTGTCCCAAGAAATATTTTTAAAGAAACATCCTGCTGACTTATTGCCATAATCACAGGATGAAGCGCGTGACTTGGCATTTTCAAGCATTAATCTTCTTACACCATTCTCTTCCCCTTGCTCCAGCTTCAACACAACAGATAAAATTACTAAACTGGAATCTTTTTTAAAAATAGAATCTCTATAGTCAAAGAGACATTTTTCTTTTTTAAATTTATTAACATCAAGAGTATTAAGATTAATAACTTCCACTTCTTCAACATTAAGAGAAATACTCTTACCAAAAGCACCGGCATTACCACGGATAGCTCCACCCACAGTGCCGGGTATACCCACCGCCCACTCAAGGCCAGACAGAGAATGTTCTGTTGAGAACTGCACGAGCTTTGCTAAATTCTCACCGGCAGAGACAGTCAAATTCAAATCACTGACTGATATTCCTTTAATCTGGATTCTTATCACCAGGCCAGCTAAACCGGAATCAGAGATTAAAACATTAGAACCACCACCTAAAATAAAAACAGATAAATTCTTCTCTTTCGCCCATGAGAGAGAATCAAAAAGATCCTGCTTTTGAGTGACAGAAACAAAGTAACGCGCGACTCCTCCCACTTTAAAAGTGGTAAAAGGTGCCAAAGAGATATTTTCTTCAATCTTCATCATTATATTAATTCCAGCCCACTAAAGGAGCGGTGGGGCTAACTCCAAAAATGTCTAATTATATGAGCGCTTACCACCGCTCCTTTACTAGGTTGGAAATTCTTATCTATCTTACTTGTATAATATTACAAGAAATATAATCTAAATACAACCCACAGAAACACAAAACCCGCCGTGAGGCGGGTAAGTGCAGACATTTCTGGATTCCTTATTATTGATAAAAAGGAACACTCATATGCTTTATGTATATCAGAAATAAATAAAAAAGTCAAGCGGTTTTACGGCTTTCTTCCCGCCTTAATCTCATTTATATAATACTCTCCTTGCGCTTTAAATTCCGGCGTCAATTTAATTGCTTCTTCAATCTCCCCTATCGCCTCATCCTTCATACCAAGC
>PFDM01000060.1:16836-18988 GCA_002772825.1 Parcubacteria group bacterium CG10_big_fil_rev_8_21_14_0_10_38_31
CTACCATAATAATATTCTTCAAGAAGATTATTCACATAATCCTGCTTTCCGGCGACTACTGAGACAACAGCAAGGTTCTTTATCGCTTCACCATAATTCCTATCAAGATTATAGGCGATCTCAGCGGCACTAAACGCCTCATCATTCATACTGGCATTTACATAAGTCTCAGCTAAAGCAAAATAAACCGCTTGTTTTGTCGGAGCCAGTTCCCGGGCGACATTTAACCTCTCAAGCGCCTTGTCAGTTTGACCAGCTTTGTTATAGAGAGCGCCAGCAAATAAATAATATCTTAAATCCTTAGGACTTCTCTCTATTTGCTTATCAAGTTCACTGGTCGCCACATAAAGAATCTTCAACTTTTCTTCTTCTTTTAAATCATCCGAAGAATTAGCCTTATTGGCATAATCAGAGAGCTGATCTACTGCTTCACCGCTCCCAAAAGTATTTAAGGATATTACATCCTTAAAGCTATTTAATACAGTATCAGAACTTTGGCCTGTTGCAGAGTATTTTAAAGTATCAATAAGTCTCTTAGATGCTAAAGCTGGCTTGAAATTTATAAAATAAAGAGAAGATGACACAATGACAAGAGCCAAAACAATCGCCACATACTCAATAGTGCTTGGCTCATTTTTACTTAAATCATTTTTCCGAGATAAGCTATCCTCTTCACTATAACGATAACTAATATACCCAAGTATACTGAAAAATAGAAAATATGAAGTAAGATTATCAAACACAAAGATATTGTGGAAACCATAAGCAACAAGGACGGCAAAAATTGCCGAGATTTCAAAAATATCAACTTTTCCTTTCTTATATAGCCTCCATGCCATAAACAGGGCGCTGGCAAATATTGAAAGATAAGCCAGAAGCCCGAGAATACCCGTCGTTGTAAGCCAATCAAAGAAAACATTGTGCGCTCTATCAAACCATTGCTCTTGCCCCCAGAGTCGTGGGTCATAATATTTACTAAACAAGAGATTATAATTCTCAGGACCCCAACCTAAGACAGGATGTTCTTTAAATCCTTCAACCGACATATTCCATATAAGAAACCTGGACTCAACCGTCTTCTCTGTAAAAGAGATAGAAGCGAGCCTGTTTAAGACGGGGCTCTTTACAACAAAAGAAGAATCTTTAATAGTCACAAAAAGACCGACAACTAAAACTACCGTGATAATTGCACTGAGAGCTATCTTGCGAATATTTTTATTCTTAGTCAAAAGACCGAGAGTAATTCCAAAAACAACGAGCCCGACAAGGAAACCCAATATAGCACCTCTTGTCGCCGTATAATAAAGAATTGGCAAATTGATGACAGTAAGGCCAAGATATAAATACTTAATGTTGGTTTTTGATGACCTAAGATAGAGAATAGTTAATATAAAAAGCTGAAATATGACAAAGATAGCCAAGTAAGAAGCGTTACCCAAAGTGGAATCAAGTCTAGTTGAACCTTGATGTATTTTAAAAGCCCCGAGAAGTTGGAAATAAGCGTAAAATATAACGAGTGTCCCAAAAGCGACAATACTTCTAAAGAGCCATGTCCAATCTTCTTTTTTCTTTAAAGAGCTCGTCGAAATTAGAAAATATAAGAATAGGTGAACATGCCCCACGAGACCCTCCATCCTCTCAAAATTAGACCAGAAACTACGATAAGGATTCTCTCCAAAAATCGTTGATAAAGATAAGATAAAAAGAGTCGCACCGAGTGCGACCAAGACGGGAGTTTTCTTCGGGCGATAATTTCTATCAAATACAGCTAGAACAACCCACAGGAGAAAAACTATCTCCACTACAGTTCTGAAGAAAAAATTCTTCCCGGTTATAAACGGAAAGAAGAACACACCGGAGACTATTAGAAAAATTGCCGGAAGAATAAAAATACCGCCTTTGATAACATACGATAAAATTTTTAATTCTTTTTGATTCATTAATTTTCTATAACTTTAATAACCTGAACCGGGCAAACTTCTTCAGCATCTTTGTTGCATTCTACTTCATCAATATCCAGCTCGTAATCCCCTTTTTCATTTTTCTTTCCGCCTATTATCTCCGCCTTATCATCATCACCCATCTTCCAGAATTTAGGACAAACAACTACACAGCTCCCACAGCCGATGCACCCTTCATGATCCTGGTATAT
>PFDM01000060.1:19011-25585 GCA_002772825.1 Parcubacteria group bacterium CG10_big_fil_rev_8_21_14_0_10_38_31
TAAAATATAACAAAGAGAGCCAATTGTCAAAACACCAAAATAAGTATAGAATTTAATTGTTTATGAAAGACAATCAAAATAAAAAATATATCAACCCCGACCTGCTACAAATATTAGTTTGTCCGATAGATAAAAAGAAACTTGCATATAATAAAGAGAAAGAGACTCTCTCTTGTTTAGAATGCAAAAAAGAATACCAAATAAAAAACGAAATACCCATACTTTTAAATAATTAAACACCAATCAATATGGTAAAATTTTCAATCATAATACCGGTTTATAACGAAAAGATTGGAGTAAGAAAAACTATAGAAGATCTTAAAGATTTCTTAAAAAAAGAGGGGTTTGAATCATTTTATGAAATAATAGTTATTGATGATGGATCGACAGACGGAACATCTGAAATACTTGATAAAATCGATGAGATAAAACTCATAAAACATAAAAAAAATAAAGGATACGGGGCAGCTATAAAAACAGGAGTAAAAAATTCTACCAATGATTTTATATGTATTAAAGATGCCGATGGGACATATCCAAAAGAAGCGATAAAAGATCTCCTCTCTTTTTTACCAGAATACGATATGTCTGTCGGTGCTCGCCATGGAGAAACAATAAAGTCTCAATATGTTCGTAATTTTGCTAAATTTTTTCTTATAACATTAGTCAAAATACTCACAGGGACAAGAGTGCCTGATTTAAATTCAGGACTCAGGGTATTCAAGAAAAGTCTTTTTAAGGAATATGAACACCTTTTCCCGGAAGGATTCTCCCTAACTACCACTATTACTGTATGCTCAATAGCAAATGGACATCCGGTAAAATATTTACCAATAGACTACCATCCAAGGAAAGGTGCGTCTAAGATACATCCCATTATAGATACTTATAACTTCTTTATAATAATACTAAGAACCGTACTTTATTTTAAGCCACTGAAAGTCCTATTACCCATAGCATTAGGGTTGCTATTACTTTCTTTAATTATTGGTATATTAAGTGGATTATTTCTAGAAAAAGTCTTAGATACCACAGTTACTATTCTGTTTGTAAGTGGCATTCAGATATTTATTCTTGCTCTTATTGCAGACCTCATAGTAAATAAATTCAAAAAAAATGGTTAACATTCTCTCATTAAAAAATATTATCCGTTTTATCGGAATTTTTATTTTTATATTCATATTATTTAAAGTTAATGCCAGGGAAAGTCTTTATATTATAAAAGGATCAAATATCTTTCTCATTATCCTAGCTCTTCTCGTCGGGACTCTTCCTATATTCTTAAGAAACTTAAGATGGCAAAAACTTTTAAAGAGTGAGGGTATAATAATAAATTTTTTAGAAACTCTTCTTGTGTATTTTAACGCTATCTTTTGGGGGTCTATAACCCCGGGGAAAATAGGGGAATTCTCAAAAATAATTTATTTAACAAAAAGAGGCTCGCCTTGGGGAAAAGCGACAGCGAGTGTAATTTTTGACAGACTCTTTGATATAACGACTATTATCATACTCGGGGCTTTAGGTGTTTTTATCTTTTTTGGAGGATTAAAGAAACTTACACACATTTTTTTAATAATGAGCGTGATACTTTTAGCGTTTATACTTACCATGTATTTTAATAAAAATTTTATTAAAAAGATATTAAAAAAAATAATAAAAAAAGTTTCAACGAGAAAAAATCACAATATAACTGAAGAAGAAGTAGATAATCTTTTTAATTCTTTCAACAAGCCTACGTTAATTCTTCTCTCAGGAACAATGATAAGTATTTTTGCATGGATTTTATATTTCTTGCAAATTTATATTCTTGCAAAATCTATCGGTATTGAAATTACCTTCATATTAACATCTGCAATAATTGCCATAATAACGGCCCTAAACCTTATACCGATTACTATCTCAGGTATAGGAACAAGAGATGTGGCTCTTATTTTATTATTTTCCCAAATAGGAATTAGAAAAGAAGAAGCCTTATCTTTTTCTTTAATGATTCTTTTAACTTTTGTAGTAGGAGGATTACTTGGTTGGATTTGTGGATTTTTTCTTAAAAAACATCCATTTCAAGTGGGCGAAAGCAGTATCAGTCAAAACTCTTAAATCATTAAGACTTCTGACAACTTTCAATAAATTCCAAACAGCTTTAGGTCTAAAATAATATTCTTTATAAGCTCTCTTCATTGACTTCACGATATCTTCACTTGAAAAATCAGGATAACTTACTATCGCTGAATAATTCTGATCAAATTCCTCCCAATTGCTACTTGTAAGCCAACCTTGATCTGAAACAAGCTTAAAGAAGTCTGTCCCCGGATACGGAGCGGCCACAGCAAAATTAGTCAAAGCCATATCAAGTCCTTTTGCTAATTTTATAGTTTCCTCTACTGTGTCTTTATTCTCGCCAGGCAAGCCCATGACAAAATAACCCCAAACTTTTATTCCGGCATTATTGGTAATTTGAACCGCTCTTTTTATTTGCTCAACAGTAATACCTTTATTAGCATTATTTAAAACCTTCTGAGAACCAGACTCAATCCCATAAGCAATCATGTAGCAACCGGCTCTTTTCATCCAAGGTAAGACCTCTTCATCTATAGTATCCACCCTACTATTGCAAATCCACTTAATTTTTAACCCTGAATCAATGATTAATTTGCAAAGTTTTATAACCTCTTTTTTATCTACAGTAAATGTATCGGAATGAAATAAAATATTCTTAACCCCGAGCTTTTTAAGATATTTAATTTCTTCAAAAATACTCTCGGCTGATCTTTGTCTGAATATCCTATTCCATGCAATCGGAGAACGACAAAAAATACACCTAAAAGGACAACCGCGACTTTCCATAATAAAAGTAAAATTTTTACCTATAAAAGGAAGGTTATATTTTTTCAGAGGGAGAAGTTCATGGAGGGGAATAGGTAAAGAATCAAGATTTTCAATAAGTGGTCTCTTTTCATTTACAATAATTTCTCCATTTTCTTTTCTGTAAGCAATCCCTTTTACTGCTGATAAATCACCATTTACTTCAATAGTTTTGACTAATTCGCTTAAAGTTTCTTCTGCCTCACCGATGACTACATAATCAAGATTCCTAAAATTCTTAAGACTTTCTCCCGAAAGAGCGCTTACATGGGAGCCGACGGCAATAGTTTTTGCGCCTATTTTTTTGGCGACATCAAAGACCTTCATGTCATTAGTAAGGGTGGAACTTATTACATTTGACAAGATATAATCCGCTTTTTCTTTTACCAGTAACTTTTCAAATTTTCCCCAATATATTTTATCGGCAATACAATCAATAATTCCAACATCAAAACCATCTTTCTTCATAACGGCGGCAAGGTAAGCCAGATTCGCCTGTGGCCAGATAATCTTTTCACGAGTTTGCCTGCCGGAACGATCTAAGTCCCTAATTATAATTATTCCCTTCTGAGGAGTTGGTGGATTTATAAAAATTATTTTTTTCATAATATTATCTTTTTTTAGCTTCAATTATTATACAAAATGATAATCTTTTTACAATAGGGGTCCGACTTAAGACTTTGTCTATATTTATTAGCAGTGGAGTGAATATTTTCTTAAGTGGTATAAAACGATAAATATCAAGCATGTCTGGAAAGCCAAGTAAAGTATATCCAATATAGCCAAAATAATTTACATTTTTTATTTCAAACTCTTTTTTCATCATAGATAAAAGATCTGAATCTTTAAAATTTTTATGATCTTCTGAAAAATGATCTCCATGCTTCATAAGACGTCGAGGAAGGTCATTTATAAAAGTTTTATTTGTCTCAACAAAAACAACATCTCCACCTGGCTTTAATACTCTACTTGCTTCGCGAAGTGCTTTCGGCACATCTTGTAAATGATGAAGAATGGAACGCCCATAGATAATATCAAAAGAGGTATCGGCAAAAGGAAGATTCTCTGCATCAGCACAAACTAAACTCTCTGCACGCTTCTTAGCGTGAGACAACATGTTAAAAGAAATATCATATCCAACAAAATTTTTATAGCCTCTATTTTTCAAAAACTCCATCATCTCCCCTGTCCCACAGCCAGCATCAAGCGCAAGACCACGAGGAACAACTCTTTTCACCATCTCGGAAAACCAATAATCGTGAAATTTTCTAGCATAAGACCTACTATGACGAATATTCTCATAAAAATCAGCTACAAAATCCTGCGTTTTTATTTCTTTTTCTTTATCCATAAAAAATATTATAAACATTTTGTATATTATATTAAAAACAACATTTTTACAATAAAAAGATACCTACCCATCAATTGATGAGCAGGTATTAAATATTTTCCTCTGAGTGATTAAAATTGTACTTTAACCACTCAGGATAAAATCTGTGGATTTTTTTTGGCAAAGGGGACGTTTGGAAACGCATATTATTTCTATTTGCCCCATCAACTAGCATATGAATAATATATGCCAGCCATGGCAATAACAACCCAGTAAAAAAACAAAAAATGCTCAAAACCAGCAGTCCTTGCCATGTATGCATGTAGTTAACCCAGCCTTCTACTACTGTTTTGTCCTTCTTTAGAAGTTTTTTGATTCTCAAAACAGAAAGATGGTCAATGTCTACAAACACGCCAAAGAACAAGATAAAAAGCATGGTCCAAGTTTCAGGTATACCAGCAATCGCACTATACCCTACCACCAAAGCTCCAGTTGAAACAGCATGACACTTTGGACTTGCCAAGTTAACCACCTCCCTTTTAAATTTAAAGAACTTTTTTTAGTATAACACAAATATGAAGTTTATGCAAGAGTAGTAAGTCATAACTCGACAACAGATTGTGCAACATTCAATATTGCACAAGAGGATCTTTAAACGGCTCAAGGTTAGACATCTACGTTGAGCCGTTTATGGGAAATTATTCTATAAACCTTGTAACACCGAACTGGCTGAAAATTTCTTCTAACTTATCTTCTGTCTTTAATTTCTCTATGGTTTCTGGCGCGAAATACACGAAACTTTTATCAAGGTAATAATTAAAGAGAAGTGGCGCGCTTTGATTGAAACTTACTGCCATCACTTCATTATCGCCAATCTCCTCCTTCCTTAATTCTTCTATAATAGGCAGAGCCTCCGGCAAGAAACTTGTCTCATAAGACTCATGGAACATCCATTTATTTGAAGTAAAAAGTTGAAGGGACAAAAGAACAACCAGACTAACTCCGAATAATATATATTTTCGTCTACTCTCTATAGACCGGCTAAACATTTTTATCAATACCAATACACCTAAAGATATTAATGAAATTATAGCAAAGCGTATCTCAAGGAAATGATCCCAGTTATTCGTCTTCAGGGCAATTAGTCCAATATACCACAAGGTAACCCATAATAAGAAAAATTTAAATAATTCTTTTCTTTCTTTATAAAGATACGTTCCACCCAAGAAAATCAGAAACAGAAAGAATGGTCCACCAAAATTGATTATAGAGAAAGTTTGTTTAGGGTAAAAAATTGCGGAATTCAGGTACATTTTAAGTTTATTTATAATTGATACATCGTAACCATACTTAAGTTGAAATTCCAAGAGATCCGGGTCACTTAAATCGGCGATACTTTCTATGTAAGCATCTTTCTCAAAGTGGTAAGTATAAGGGTCTGGGAAAAGGTGACCATAGCGGCTAAACGATTCATCTGTGCCGGTTATATAAGAATTATTAAAGACTCCGAAAGATCCGAAAATCAAGATTACCGGCAAGGCGAAAATAAACACCCTCTTCCAAGAACGGCTTATATACAATTCATAGATAATGATTGGTATGACGGATAAAACAAAAGCGTTACGAGAGACAATAGCCAAGCCAAGGAAAATTCCGCTTAGAATAAGCTGTATATAATTATGACGAAAGAGGGCCATTTTATGGTCGGCGTCTTCCTCATGACCAGAGGATAAAAAGAGTAATTCTTTAGATCCTCTCCAAAAATAGATTAAAAGACCTAAGAGAAAAAATACGCTGGCAAATTCATAAGAACCGGCAAAAAGCGCCCCCTTCCAGACGAAGGGCATAAAAGTATCAAAGAGCGCCGAAGAAAATGCCAAATAAAAATTTCCAAAAAGTCTCAGAACTAACAAGCAAATTAAAACCGTAGATAGAGCAAAAAGAAAAACTGAAAAATAGAAAGGTAGATTCGCGCTAAATCCAAAAAATTTAAAAACTTCCGCCTCTAAAAGTATAGTCAGCCTGTTTCCTAAAGTTGAAATGCTTCCCTCGTCTTTCACACGAGAAGAAGCAAGGATGATATTTTTTTCACTTTCTAGTTTATATTCGCCTGTTTGCGCGAGATTTCTAGCGATAATTAAATCGCCATGCAAGCCAGTCGGCGCGTAACCTTTATAGACGATAGGCGTTATTCGCAAGCCGAAAGATAATATAAATAAAGCAATTATTGAAAATATTATTTTTTTGTTCATATATTCTTTAGATATTCATCTATCCATTTCTCAAGGCTAAACCTTTCTTTCACCTTATTATACCCGTTTTTGCCAAATTCTCGAGTTTTCTCGGGATTTAAAAGGAGATAAGAGATTTTCTCTGCCATAA
>PFDM01000060.1:25623-27735 GCA_002772825.1 Parcubacteria group bacterium CG10_big_fil_rev_8_21_14_0_10_38_31
CTTAGCACACGCCATAGCCTCAAGGTTAACAGTGGGAAAAGGGTCCATATATAAAGAAGGAACGACAACGACATCACTAGAATGGTAGGATGCCTTAAGCTCATCACCCGAAACCCAACCCGTAAAGATAATCTTATCTTCTATACCAAGCTCATTGGCTTTACCAAGCATTATATTGCCATAATCATCTTTTTTTCCCAAGACAAGCAATACCGCGTTAGGAACTTTTTCTAAGACTTTTTTCATCGTTTTTAAAATTTCACAACCTCCTTTTGCCTCGCTTAATCTTCCTCCAAATAGAATCACTTTTTTAAAATTGAGGCCATGATCGTTTTTAAATTTCTCAATACTGCCAATATCTTCATTCCACCATAAACTATCAATGCCATTATGAATAGTTTCTATATTACCTAAACCATTATCTTGAAGGGCTTGCCTTAAACTGTCACTCACTGAAAAAATCTTATCAACATATCTTAAGTATCTCTTTATTATCATATTACGGAGAGGGTTATATCTTTTTCTAAATTCTTTAATCTGTTGCCAAAAATTAATTTTGTAATTAACATTTATCGAGGAAGAAAAAGGGTTAGAGCTTATATTTCCAATTAACTTACCATAATGAAAAAGCATCACATCATGTGCGACAAGAAATACTTTTGCCCCACTCTTCTTTGCTAACTTTAGAGAATGATAGGAAAGACTAAAATGAAGATTGTGAGCAAAAACAACATCAGGTTTTATTTTTTCTATAATATTCCTTACTTCTTTTACTGTCATCGGATTATACAGACTCAAGTAAGCGCGCCACCTTTCGTGATAATTAGAATATATATTATATACATTAAGTCCTTGATATTCACTCTCTCCTTCTTCCTTCTTGTCTTTTACAGTGGAAACCACAGAAACATCGTGACCTTTACTCTTAAAACCTTTCGCCATATTAAAAGCTATTACCCCGGCTCCACCGTAACTTCTTGGAGGAAAATTGTCTTGTAAAATTAAAATTTTCATTTTTTTTGAACCAACAGGCACCAGCCCAAAGCATGCTTCTTGTTGGCAGAACTATTATCTTGCTTGTCTAAAAAAATCATAAACTTCCCGTATAATTTAAATATAGGTAAAAACAAAATAGTCAGCTTTCTATCATATAGATCAAACCGATCAATCAGATACCTAATTTTCAACTGAGCTATTGTCGAGAAAAAACCGCCTCGTTGGTCAATACTGATCAATTCAAAACCGGCATTTTCAAATAAATACTTTATTCCGAAATTTGTAAATCTAAAATAATCATTCGGCTCTTCATGGAGTTCACCACACTGAGGTATCGTCACCAGTGCATACCCTCCATGCTTTAAAACTCTATAAAATTCTTTTATAGCAAGTTCCGGGCTTTTCAAATGCTCCAATACTTGTGTCGAGATAACAGTATCAATTGATTCATCACTTAGAGGTATATCTTCAACTGAGGCAATAATCTCGGGGTTATTGTCGGGGTCAATATCTAAAGTAATATATTTAGAGACATTATCAAAAAAATCACTATACCTATTTGATTTACCCGAGCCGGCATCAAGGACAACCCCTTTGACATAGGGACTATATTTCCGTATCTGTACTCTTAATAAAATCCTTTCCGGTTGAAATATTACCATATTTATTTAAGAAATTTTCTTATATATATAAAAGCAAATGAGTAAGACATCGTAAACCAAGTCACTGTAACTATGGCAATTCCTATTAATCCATAAATTTTTATCAGATAAAATGCCGGCAAGCCACCTAATATGATTATTAAAAAATTGATTATAATAATCTCTTTCATTTTATTCAATGTCCGGAATAAGGGACCAATTCCGACTGATAGTCCGGAGAGGATAGTAAGAGGCATTAACCAATAAACGATCTTTATAGATTCGACATACTCCGGACCATAGAAAAATCTTATAACAAACGGCGCAATAATTACTGCTGGCACTACAAGGAAAAAAGCGATAAATCCTGAAATTAATGAGACCTTATAAAAATTTCTGGCAAATAAAGGATTATTAGACGCTTTAAGTTGAGGTAGACGTACCGCAAGAAGTTGTGATACGGGGGAAAGAAAGA
>PFDM01000060.1:27757-28656 GCA_002772825.1 Parcubacteria group bacterium CG10_big_fil_rev_8_21_14_0_10_38_31
AGGCAAAGAGACATATTTCATCGCAATATTAAAATATCCCACAGTTTCTGTCGGGAAGAAAAGACTTAAAAAAATGACTGGCAATGTGCTATATAATTGAGTCATATTCTGATTTATGGCAATCAAAAATCCGAATTTAAAATAATTCTTAATATAGACACCTCTCCAATTGCTTATAATTTCCTTAAATGAAGGGAGAACCTCATACTTTCTCTGAAGGTATGAGTAGACAAAAATAGATAAAATCATAGATACGATGACAGACGATAGGTAGCCAACCAACACACCAAAAACCCCCAAACTAAATATCAAAGCAAAACCAAAAGAGATTCTTAAAAGATTCTTTATGTTATCAAAAAACACGTAACCCTTAATATTCCTCATTACCTGAAGAATAATTGATATCAACTCATAAAAAATACCGAGAATATTTGCAAAGATTACCAGTCGCACCAACTCCCCCACATAAGGAGCACCATACATATAGGTAGAAACAATTGGAGATATTATTATAGCGAGTCCGCCAATACCCAGAGAGACTACTAGCGAAATCTTTAAAAAATAAATAAATATATTTAATATCTCCTTTCTATCTTTCTTCTCAAACGCATCGGCTAATAGTATAAGTGTCGCCCTATCAACACCAAGATTCATAAAAATAGCAAACAATCCGGCAAGGGCAAACACTAAACTATAGACACCATATTTCTCGGGTAAAAGAATTCTCGCAAAGGCAACTGATGCTAAAACATTAACAACAGTAGTAAAACCACTCCCCATCTGCATTACCGCTGTATCTTGCACAAAAGATATATGACGCCACTTTTTTATTCTATTTAACATATTCTTCATTAAAATACCTTATCAAAGTTATTTTATAAATTTCTTATACCAAAGCT
>PFDM01000002.1 GCA_002772825.1 Parcubacteria group bacterium CG10_big_fil_rev_8_21_14_0_10_38_31
ATTTTTTAAATAATATGGAAGCCAAAAAAGAAAAAAATATAATAATAAGTATCACCAGTGGAAGTATCTTAAAGGTGCTAATTTTTGCTGTAGTTGCTTGGCTTTTATATATGTTGCGTGGCACAGTGGCGGTAATTCTAACTTCGGTTGTCATTGCTTCGGCTGTTGAGCCGGCGGCGCGTTGGTTTGAGAATCGTCGTATCCCAAGAGTTTTTGGTGTTTTATTCGTTTATTTAATTGCATCTTTGATATTAGGAGCCGTCTTTGTCTTTATCCTACCGCCTGTCTTTGATGACCTGTCTGGCTTTACAGATACAATTCCAAGTTATCTAAATAGACCATTTGAGTCAGCCACCTTCTCATCATTTATAACAAGTATTCCGGAATCTCTTTCTGTTGCTATCTCAGACCTTACTAAGGTGCTTGAAGCTTCAAGTGGTAAAATAACCTCAGGATTTTTCCAAGTGGCTTCTTCCGTCTTTGGTGGCGCTCTTTCTTTCGTTCTTATTATTGTTATTTCATTTTATCTTTCGGTTCAGAAGGGTGGGTTGGAAAATTTTTTACGAGTTATAACTCCCGATAGCGAAGAACAATATGTCGTCCAGCTCTGGCGACGAGCGGAAAAGAAGATTGGCCTTTGGCTTCAAGGACAAATCCTCCTTGGGCTTTTGGTGGGAATCTTGGTTTATTTAGGATTGACTATTTTAGGAGTGAAGTATGCGCTCGTCTTTGCCATCATCGCGGCAATTTTTGAACTTATCCCTATATTTGGTCCGATTATGGCTTCTATACCGGCAATAGGTGTAGCTTTCCTCCAATCTCCCACATTAGGTCTTATGACAATTGGTCTTTATCTGATTATTCAACAGTTTGAAAATCATTTAATTTATCCTCTGGTTGTAAAGAAGATTATCGGTATCCCTCCGATACTTGTAATCCTCTCTCTTATTATAGGTGGCGAGTTGGCTGGCTTCTTTGGTGTGCTTTTAGCTATTCCCGTGGCGACTGTTTTAATGGAGCTTTTAAGAGACATTGCGGAAAGAAAGCATATTTTTGAAAAAGAGATATAATCCTGTAATGAAAAAAGGTAAATTCTATATAACAACAACCCTTCCATATGTTAATGCCAATCCTCATCTCGGACATGCTTTTGAGTTGGTGGAAGCTGATATTATAGCGCGTTTTCATCGTGGCTTAGGTGATGATGTGTTTTTTAATACGGGTACGGACGAACATGGTCTTAAGGTTTATCGTAAAGCACAGGAAAAAGGCGAGATTATCCAGAATTATTGTGATTCTTGCGCAGATAATTTTAGGAAACTGCAGTCCACCCTCAATCTAAGTAACGACGCTTTTATTCGCACCACAGACAATCATCATAAAGAATCTGCCCAAGAATTTTGGCGACGTTCATTTCAAGCCGGTGATATTTATAAGAAAAATTATAAGATAAAATATTGCGTTGGTTGTGAACTTGAGAAGACTGACTCAGATCTTGAAGATGGCAAATGCCCGGACCACCCTAACTTGGAGATAGAAATAATTGAAGAAGAAAATTATTTTTTTCGTCTTTCTAAATATCAAGATAAATTATTGGATTTTTATGAGAAAAATCCTTCTTTTGTTCTTCCGGAGAAAAGGTTTAATGAAGCAAAAAAATTTGTGGAAAGCGGTCTTTCTGACTTTAGTATTTCCCGTTTAAAAGAGAAGATGCCTTGGGGGGTTCAAGTGCCGGATGACCAAGACCATGTAATGTATGTTTGGTTTGACGCCTTGGTAAATTATATTTCTACTCTAGGTTGGCCTGAGGATGATAAAAAATTCCAAGCTTTTTGGCCGGGGGTTCAGTTGGCGGGTAAAGACAATCTTCGTCAGCAAGCGGTGATGTGGCAGGCTATGCTTATGTCTGTCGGGTTGCCAAACACTATACAAGTAGTAATCCACGGATTTATCACAAGTGGTGGAAAGAAAATGTCAAAGACGGTAGGTAATGTCATAAATCCTTTTGAGACGGTGGATGGTTATGGGACAGATGCCTTGAGATATTATCTGGCCCGAGAAGTCTCTCCTTTTGAAGATAGTGATTTTACCGAAGATAAGTTTAAGGAAGCATATAACGCCAACTTGGCAAATGGTCTCGGTAATTTAGTCTCAAGGATTATGAAGATGTTTGTCGCATATGAGGTAGCCGAAGATAAGAAAAAATTTATTTTTAATGACTTTAAATCTTTTGAAGTTATGGTAAGAGGAGAGAGTTATAAAGAATACAGAGAAATGATGAATAATTTTGAATTCGGTAAGGTTATGGACTTTGCCTGGGGGAAAATAGGGGAGATTGATAAGCAGATTCAAGAGACTCAGCCATTTAAGCTGATAAAGACAGATAAAGAAAAAGCTATTGATGAGGTTGCAAGATTAGTCGGTGAACTTTGGAGTATAGCTAACCTCCTCACTCCGTTTATGCCGGAGACTTCTCATAAAATAAAAGAAGCAATCAGGGCAAATAAAATACCAGAACCGTTATTTTTAAGAAAGGAATAATGAGACCTAAACTTTTTGACATACACTCGCATTTGAATTTTCCGGAGTTTGATAAAGATAGGGAGGAGATGATAGCCAAAATGAAAGAAAAGGAGATTTTTAGTATTATTATCGGCACAGATGAATGTACCTCTAGAGGCGCCATAGAACTTGCGGAATCCGCCGTGGCGGACGAAAATCTTTTTGCTTCGGTTGGGGTCCACCCGACAAGCCACATGGAGGACGAGTTTCTACATGGAGACTTATCCTCCATGTGGAGGGAGTTTGCCAAGCATCCTAAGGTTGTCGCCATAGGGGAATGTGGAATAGATCTGTTTCGTAAGGATAAAAGTGACTTGAAAAGACAGGCGGATATATTCAAGGAACATATTGAACTAGCTATAGAGGTAGGCAAGCCATTAATGATTCATTGCAGAAACGCCCATGATGAAGTTTTAGAGATTCTCGGTCACTACCACTCAATTCATGGCGACAAATTGCGCGGTAACATTCATTTTTTCTCCGGAGATATGGGTATAGCACAAAAATATTTTAACCTTGGTTTTTCTATATCTTTTGCCGGAGTTATCACTTTTTCTCGTGATTATGACGAAGTGATAAGAAACGCGCCACTTGATAAAATAATGATTGAAACTGATTCGCCGTTTGTAGCGCCTGTTCCCCACAGAGGTAAACGCAATGAACCATTATACGTGACAGAAATTGCCAAAAAGATTGCTGAAATAAGAGGTATTTCTTATGAGGAGGTGGCAAAAGTCACCACAGACAATGCATTAAGATTATTTTGTGGGGAATAATACCTAATTTCAACAAAGAATTGCAACGCTTGATAAAATACTAATTTCACGACATTTTCATCCTTTGGAGGATTAACTATAA
>PFDM01000012.1:0-3425 GCA_002772825.1 Parcubacteria group bacterium CG10_big_fil_rev_8_21_14_0_10_38_31
TTTAAAAAAGTTTTAATATTTTTAGTGGTAATAATTCTTGCAAGCGGTATTTTTATCGGGGGTGCATTTTTCGGATATTCTAACCGCCCGGCTGTGGAGAAAGTTACGAACTTATACGGGAAGGAGGAGCGTAAACCGGCTGAAGTGGATTTCTCACCTTTTTGGAGTGCGTGGGAGTTGATTGATGAGAAGTATCCGGCAAATGGCAATAAGGTTACAGACCAAGAGAAGGTGTGGGGCGCTATAGAGGGGCTCGTCGCTTCGCTCGGCGATCCTTATTCAGTCTTCTTTCCACCTAGTGAGAGTAAGAATTTTGACATTGAGCTAAAGGGTCAGTTTGGTGGAGTGGGGATAGAGATAGGGATAAGAGATGAGATGCTGACAGTCATCTCCCCACTTAAAGGGACTCCGGCTGATAAGGCAGGGATGAAAGCGGGAGACAAGATTATTAAAGTTGACGATACAAGCACTATAAAGATGCCACTAGATGAGGTGGTTAATCTTATAAGAGGGGAGATAGGCACAGCCGTTGTCTTGACGGTAATAAGGAAGGACAATGACGAACCAGTGGAGGTTAAGATAGTGAGAGAAACTATAAAGATACCTACCCTAGATACCGAGCAAAAAGAGAATGGAATCTTCGTCATAAGTCTTTATAATTTCTCGGCCGGTTCGGCAAACGCTTTCAGAGAGGCACTTAGAGAATTTGTATTATCCGGTAGTGACAAATTGATTCTTGATCTAAGAGGTAACCCGGGTGGTTTTCTTGATGCGGCTGTTGATATATCGGGGTGGTTCTTGCCGGCTGGTAAGGTAGTGGCGCGCGAGCATTTTGGTGGAGGTAAGGACGATTTTCTTTATAAGAGCAAGGGGCCGGATATCTTTAATAATCTTCCTTTTGTCATCCTTGTAGACCAAGGTAGCGCCTCAGCTTCGGAGATTGTCGCCGGCGCTTTAAGAGAGCATGGAGTGGCCACTCTTGTGGGGGAGAAAACTTTCGGTAAAGGGTCCGTGCAAGAGGTGGTGCCGGTGACAGCTGATACTTCACTTAAGATAACTATTGCCAAGTGGCTCACTCCTAACGGACTTTCAATATCAGATGAAGGACTTACTCCTGATGTTGAGGTGGAGATTACAAAAGAAGACTTTGAAGCAGAAAAAGATCCTCAGCTTGAAAAAGCGATAGAGATACTAGTGAATAGTCAATAACCACCGTATGTAAATACATAGGTCTCACCTATGTATTTACATAGGTGAGACCTATGGGGTATTGTCTGTATCAGTGGTTAAATGGTGGGCAACGGCTAAACTCAACGGCTAAGTTATTGTTTAGCCGTTGAGGGAGAATGTTGTATAATGAGTTTATGCGTATAAAGAACCTTATTTTTGCTACTGTTTTGACGCTCGGCGTCTTGAGTGTTAAGAGGGGGATCTGTGCAGTTAGTCTTTGTCACCCCAATTCTATCAGAATGTCACCTCATAAGGTTAACTGTACAACCACTAGCCAGTAGAATGAAAATAAGCTAAAATAAAATCACCAAGAATCACTACCGGCTAATCGCTAGTGGTTAGTGGCTAAAATATGAAAGTAATTTTATTGAAAGATGTGCCTAAAGTTGGTAAAAAATACGATGTTTGTAACGCTAGCGACGGCTTTGCGCGCAATTTCCTTATTGCCAGAGGGCTTGCGGAAGTGGCTACAAGTAAGAACATCAAGAGGATTGATATAGCGAAGAAGCAAAGTATAGACAGCACCGATGTTCAGAGAAACCTTCTTTTGAAGAATCTCGCCGAGTTAGACGGTAAAGAGATTTCTTTGAAAGAAAAAACTAATGACAAAGGGCATCTTTTTGCCGGAGTGCATAGAGAAGAGATTGCGGGAGCCATTAAGAGTCAACTTGGTGTTGATGTACCGGCTCTCAACATAGATCTAGAGCACCCCATAAAAGAGATTGGCGAGTTTGAAGTGGAAGTGAGGGTGGATAGCAAGAAGGCCAAACTCAAAGTAAAAATAGAGGCGCTTTAATCTTGTTTCTATAAATAAATATAAATAATAAAAAGCCGATTTTCAAAAATCGGCTTTTTATTATTTATATTTCATCTTAGGTAAATATAATAACACCTTATTTTTTATAAGTTCTCAGTTTGAATAAATAATACTCGTTTTACTTCATTTAAACAATCCGCAAAGGTTAAACCTTTGCGGAAATAGCGGGAATGGCAGTGCTTAATAGATGGGAAATGGGGACAGAGACAATACTTCTCTATCTTATAACTCTGGAGGGGTGGCGCTTCAAACTTCAAAAGGATAAAAAATAAGGTATCATTACATTTACCAAGTGTTGCAATTGACTGTCGGACTTATCTTAGATGATGTTTACAACTTTCACTTTTTTGGAAGTGCCGTCAAAATTTTGCTTTCTCTTTGAGCCGTATTTTACGATACCGTCCTTTAAGGCGAAGACAGAATGGTCTTTACTAAGTTTGGTGTTTGTGCCGGCTGTAAAGTTGGTCCCTCTTTGTCGCACTAGAATAGAGCCAGCCTTTGCAGTCTGTCCATCGTATAATTTAACTCCTAAATATTTAGGTTTTGAATCGCGTAGGTTTTTAGCTGAACCTCCAGCTTTTTTATGTGCCATTTTTAATTATATGAGCTTTTGCCGAGGTCTATGTGGTAGACGAAAGCAGACAGCTCTGTTAAATTAATTATATGCAGAGTATAAAAGAATACTTTAAAAAAATCAAGTCTTATGAGGCGGATATTATTATTTCTCTTACGATAATCCTTGTGGCTTTTTTAAGCTTCGGCCTGGGTCGTCTTTCTAAGATTGAAGAGAATAATGTGCCTATAACCATTGAGAATACAAGGGCAAGTGTTCTTAGTGCTCAAAGTGCTCAAAATCTTCAAAATACAGCCACAAACCCCCAACTTGGCGGCGGAGCCGCCAAGTTGGGGGTGATCGTGGCTTCAAAAAATGGCACCAAATATCATTTCCCTTGGTGCTCTGGTGCCATACGTATTAAAGATGAGAATAAAATATGGTTTGGGTCGGAGAGTGAAGCCAAGAGTGCCGGTTACGGCCCGGCGTCTAATTGTAAGGGATTAAAGTAGCGTGATGCTTGGAAAGTTATCCACAGAATTTGTTTATATTTTAGGACATAGAAGGTAAAATGAAGAATATGAAAGAAGAAAAAAAAATAAACTCTAAGGAGGTAGTAATAGGGGCAGTAGCCGTCGTTATTTTAATTGTGGTCGGCGCATTCTTATACATACAATCTAATAAGGACAACACGACTCCTGAAGTAGAAGTAAATACTGGCTTAACAGACGAACAAAAATCCATTATTGAAGCGCGGATAAATAGCGCCCCCGTAAAAGAACTTACGACTGAAGAAAAGAAAGCGATAGAGAAAAGGATAAACAG
>PFDM01000012.1:3584-4043 GCA_002772825.1 Parcubacteria group bacterium CG10_big_fil_rev_8_21_14_0_10_38_31
AGTAATTATGGTGTGAATATAGACCCTTCAACTTATGATATCTCCGGAAATGCTTATATCGGAGAAGCAAGTCCGGCTGACGCCGGTTCTGTCGGTTGGTTGAGTTTTGATGATATTGATTTAACTGGTTGCCCGGTTGCCGGTACTTGTAGTTCTTGGGTAGATACTACTGTAGATCCTTATGAGTTGAGAGGTTGGGGGAAGGTTATTTCAATGTTTGAGGAGGATCCTCTTGACGTTAACGGCTGGGTCTCTCTAAATTGTAAAGATGCCGGTGCCGGAGCGTGCGGAGATTCTGATTATAAAGTTACGATGAGTCCGTCAAGTGGCAAATTCTCCGGTTGGGCGTGGGGAGATGAAGTGATAGGTTGGATTGATTTTGCTCCAGCTTCCGCAGGCGCCAATAGCGTTGCTTATAATAGTAGCGGATCCACAGGAACTATTGAGACTGATTGTAAT
>PFDM01000041.1:0-1911 GCA_002772825.1 Parcubacteria group bacterium CG10_big_fil_rev_8_21_14_0_10_38_31
AAACCAGAAATTTTATATTCAGCCACTCGTTTATTTATAATCAAACTTCAAAAGGATAAAAAATAAGGCGTCATTACCTCTATTCTCATCGTCAAAATCAATAATCTTAATTTCCTTAAGAACGGTCATAGAGGGAAATTCTAAGGAAATTAAATTATTGATTTTGGCTTAACTATGCGGACACTCGGAACCCATAATTTTTCCACTTAATCACTCGTTTATTTATAGTTAATCCTCCAAAGGATGAAAATGTCGTGAAATTCGTAATTTATCAAGCGTTGCAATTCTTTGTTGAAATTAGGTAAATAGTATTTTTCTCTTATATTGTGGTATATTATTATGACCATGAAAATTGATGAATCTAAAAATATGCCTACCGTCTTTGTAATATTTGGAGCGACTGGCGACCTTATGAAGAAGAAGATAGCTCCGGCACTTTTTAATTTATACAAGAAAGGTCGTTTGCCCAAGCTTTTTAAAGTTGTTGGCGTCTCGCGTTCAATACTCTCTGATGATGATTTTAGAAAGCGTGTTGGTGAGATATTAAAGAGCCATGGCTCTAAAGAGGATGAGGTCTTCCGATCTTTTCTTGAAGTTTTTTTATTTAAATCTGGTCAATTTGACAATGAGGAAAATTACAAAAATATCGCAAAATATCTTTTAGACATAGATGTCTCTTGGGGTGTTTGTTCAAATAAACTTTTCTATCTCTCTGTTCCACCCGTGCATTATGAGATGATTTTAAAGAATCTATCATCGTCCGGACTTACTCTCCCTTGTTCTCAACAAGGGGGGTGGACCAGGATTCTCGTAGAGAAGCCTTTTGGTAAAGATGCAAAAACAGCAATAGTTTTGGATAATCTTCTTGGGACACTATTTCGTGAGGAGCAGATTTATCGTATAGATCATTACCTTGCCAAAGAAATGCTTCAAAATATCTTAACTTTTCGATTTTCTAACAATCTTTTTGAGGATAGTTGGCATAAAGACTTTATTGAGAAAATTGAGATTCGCCTGCTGGAGAAAATAGGAGTGGAGGAGAGAGGCGAATTCTATGACGGTATAGGAGCTCTTCGTGACGTCGGGCAAAATCACTTACTTCAAATGCTAGCATTGGTTGCCATGGATAACCCTTCTAGCTTTGATGCTGTTTCAATAAGGTCAAAGCGTTTTGATGTTCTTGAAAAGTTAAAGATGCCTTCAGTGGAGGAGATAAAAAATTATTCATACAGAGCTCAGTATGAAGGTTATAAGAATATAAAAGGAGTAAAACTCAAATCAGAGACAGAGACCTATTTTAAGATTCTGGCTTATCTTGATACTCCCCGTTTTAAAGATGTACCCGTGGTACTTGAGAGTGGAAAGCGTATGAGAGAACAGGTCAAAGAGATAGTGATCACTTTTAAACATCAGACCCCGTGTTTGTGTCCGCCGGGGATACATTATAAAAATAAGATAATTTTCTCAGTTGAGCCTCAAGAGAGAATATCTATAAGATTTTGGTCTAAGAAGCCCGGACTTGATATGGAGATGGAAGAAAGAGAGTTGGATTTTCTTTATAGGAGAGATGGCGAAAGGACCCAATATGTTGAAGAGTATGAAAAGTTACTTCTGGATTGTATCCTTGGAGATCAGACCTTGTTTGTCAGCACAGATGAGGTCCAAGCGATGTGGAAATTTACAGACGCCATATTGGATGTTTGGTATAATGACATTGTGCCACTTAAGTTTTATAATCCGGACACTGATGAAGCGCGAGAAAGTTCCGGCTATATAGAAGAATATATTTCAAGCGATAATTTATAACCTGCTTAGTTAACCTTGAATGGTGGTAATTTTTGATATATAATAAAGATATACAATTATTAACTATCTATATAATTAATATGAATATAAATATAAAGACAACAA
>PFDM01000041.1:1920-17922 GCA_002772825.1 Parcubacteria group bacterium CG10_big_fil_rev_8_21_14_0_10_38_31
AGGTCTCTTCTCTTGAAAAGTTTGTCGGCTCTGTGAAAGAGGACGCGGAAGTGCAGGCATGGGTTGAAGTCGGTATGACCACTAAACATCATGAGCAAGGCAATATATTCAGAACGGAAATTCAGATACGCCTTCCTCATTCATCGGTGAGAAGCGAAGCGGAAGGTGAAGACTTATATGCCTCCATTGATAAAGTTCGCGACGAAATACAAAGAGAGCTAAAGAAAGTCCACGGTAAACAGATTACAAAATTTCGCGAGGGAGCAAGAAAAATAAAGAATACTATTACCGGTTTTTATAAAAAATAGATTTAGATGGCTGATTATCTTGTCGACGGCGGGAAACGCTTGAAAGGTTCTATTGTGGTGAACCCGTCTAAGAACGGCGCAGTCGCCATATTGATAGCATCTCTTTTAAATGATAAAAAAACTATAATAGAAAACCTCCCGAAGATTGAGGAGGTCTTTAGGATTATAGAGGTGTTAAAGAGTATCGGAGTAGAAGTTAATTGGATTGATAAAAAAAAGACAAAGTATGGTGGACATACTGTTGAGCTTGTTCCACCTAAGAAGATAAGATTAGATGGTATTGATAATGGTCCGGCTAGTATGACGCGAAGTATTATACTTTTTGCCGGTGCTTTGACTGGTCGTTTCCCTAAATTTTCCTTACCTGCTTCAGGTGGATGTAAACTTGGTAAAAGGTCTATAATGCCACATATCTATACGTTAGAAGAATTTGGGATTAAGACGAAAGTTTCTTCTAAAGGATATCTTTTCACTAGTGATAAAATTTCTCCTGTTTCTAATCTAATTTTATACGAGGCGGGTGATACCGTCACTGAAAACGCCATAATGGTGGCGGCTTCAATTGCCGGAAAGACTACCATCAAGTTTGCTTCGGCGAACTATCAAGTGCAAGATTTATGCTTCTTTTTAAAGAAACTTGGGGTGGAGATAGAGGGGGTAGGCACCAGTACTCTTACTGTTTATGGCAAGAAGAAAATAAGTAAAGAAGTTACTTATGCCTTGTCTGAAGATCCTATTGAGGCGATGCTCTTTATCTCTATTTCTATTACCACAGAATCGTCTGTAACCATAGAAAGGTGCCCGATAGATTTTCTTGAGCTTGAACTTTTAAAGCTTAAGAAGATGGGCTTTAAGTTTAAAATTCTAAAAGAGTATAAGGCGAGAAACGGCTACACGTGCCTTGTAGATATAAAGACGTTTCCTTCCAAACTTAAAGCTCCGGAAGAAAAGATATCCGCCATGCCATACCCAGGTATCAACATAGACAACTTGCCATTTTTTGCTGTTATCGCTATGAAGTCAAAAGGAGAGACTTTGATCCATGATTGGACATATGAAAACAGAGCGGTGTATCTCTTGGAACTCAATAGGCTCGGAGCAAAAGTCACTTTGGCCGACCCTCATCGCGTGTTTATAGAGGGACCTTCTACTCTTGTCGCCACTGATATAGTGTGCCCGCCAGCTCTTCGTCCTTCGACGATAATTCTTGCGGCCATGCTTGGCGCAAAAGGTAAATCAAAACTCTCAAATATTTACTCTATAGAGCGTGGACACGAGGATCTCTGCGGTCGTCTCTTAAAGCTCGGTGCCGAGATAAAAAAAATAGAAGATAATTAAAGAGTTTCTCAACGGCTATCCGCCACGACTAACTAGCCGTTGAAAAATGTTAGACATCGGATGTCTAACATTAACAAGGAAGATAATAAGAGTTATAATAAAATAATGCAAAGGCTTATTGAAGATTTGGTAAGTGAGGGGTATTTGAAGACACCGAGGATTATCAATGCTTTTCGGCATATTGACAGGGCGGATTTTGTGCCTGAAGAATTAAAGTTTGAAGCTTATGTAAATGCACCATTGCCTATTGGTTTTGGGCAGACAATATCTCAGCCGTCTACGGTGGCTTTTATGTTAGAGTTACTAGACCCTAAGCCGGGAGATAAGATTCTGGACATAGGTTCGGGTTCCGGTTGGCAGACGGCTCTTCTTGCTTTTATAGTAAGCCATAATGATGAGGGAGAAGAGCTTGAGCCGGAGAAGGAAGGGAAGATAACCACCATTGAACTTATCCCGGAACTTGAAATGATGGCAAGGAAAAATGTTTCCAAATATAATTTCATTAAAAAAGGGATAGTAGAAATTCATTGTTTAAATGCAACGAAAGGTTTCTCTCGTGAGGCGCCATTTGAGAAGATAATTGCCGCCGCTTCCACGGATAAGATACCGGAAGAATGGAAAAGGCAATTAAACGTCGGCGGTATAATTATCGCTCCTATTAGTCTAAGTCTTTGGCGATATAAGAAAAATGAGGACGGCAGTTTCAAAGAGGAGGAATTCCCCGGTTTTGCTTTTGTGCCGTTTATTGAAGGATAAACGAGAAAGAGATTATCAATATCAATACCGCTATTTGAAGAGGCACACCTTTAAGTGGTTGCCCCATAAAGATATTTTTTCGGTGGAAGAATAGATGAATTTTATGAAGAAAAGCAACAGGCTGTCCCTTAAAAAATATATTTATCACTTCTATTATATCCGGTAGGATAGATGTCGGTATGATAATAGACAGAACTATAATTTTATCAATTAGATTTAGTGAGCTTAAGCTTATAATGAGAGCTGATATGAATATTCCTAAAAGTCCGTCGAGAGTCGTTCTTATAAGGTCTATTTTTAATTTGCTTTTTTCTACACATCCATTTTTTTCTTCTCGGTGGCAAGTCTTTATTGAGACAAGCTTGTAATCCCAATGGGGTATTAAGTCTAAGAGATAATGACTGCAAAAAGCCACTATAAAAATGAACGCGACTTTTGTCGGAGTAATAGGTCCTGTAGCGAGAGGCATAGTAACCGCTGTCGCTGTAATTATATGGGAAGAGAGTATCATTCGTTATATCATATCAAAGAATATATTTTTATACTGGGGATAACTATTTTGTTAAAAAATATTATAATAGTATAATTTAGAATATGAAAAATACATTTTTAATCGGGTTAATCGCTTTGGCGATTGGGTTAGGTGCTGGATATTATTACGGCAATACGACGGGTGTAAAAAGCGGAGTAGAGGTTGGTAAGGCGGATTTATTAGCGGAACAAAAGAAAGTTGCTGAAGATGAGGCGAAAGCCACTCAAGATAAAATTCTTGAGCAAGTTAATCCTTTTAGTGATACCAATGTTAATCCTTTTGAGAGCGAGTATGTTAATCCGTTTGAGGGAACAACAGTTAATCCTTTTGCTAAGTAAGGTAGTAAATTAGTAGTAGATTATTCGTGCTTTATTTAAATCATGTTAAAAAAAATATTATTTCTCGGTACAATATTTGCCTTCGGGTTTATTTTCTTTTCTTTGTTTGACACTGTTCAAGCCCAGGCGAATCCTTTTGATATCCAGTTTCCCGTTTCTGAGCTTGGTAATTGCAAATCTATGAGCGAATGCAAGCTGTATTGTGATGAACCTGAAAACATCAGTGCTTGCTCCATTTTTGCAGAGAAGCAAGGTTTGATAGATCGTAAGGAAACGGGGAAAGTGAAAACCATAGAAGCAAAATTTGGCCCAGGGGGATGTAAAAACGCTCGTGAATGTGATGATTATTGTCGTGTACCAGAGCATGGTGAAGAATGTATTTCAAGTGCTGTTAAAGAAGGATTTATATCTCAGGCAGAGGCGGATGACATTCTTAAATTTATGAAGCAAGGAGGTAAAGAAAAGACCAATTTAAATGATTCGCGCCCCGCGCCTAAAAAAGGACCGAAAGGACCAGAGGTTGATAAGGAGAAAGCTAGTAATCTTATAGAGACAGTTGGTGGTCCCGGAGGATGCTCTACTTTTGAAGAATGTGATAAATTTTGTAGCGACATAAGAAACGATGATACCTGTATGTCATATGCGATTGAACATAAATTGATGAAGACAGAAGATATTGAAAAATTTCAGAAACTGATGACAATAGAAGGTCCTGGTGGGTGTCGTGGTAGAGAATGCGAATCTTATTGTGAACAGCCTGGACATGAATCAGAGTGTATGAAGTTCGCTGTAGAACAAGGTTTTATGAGTGAAGATGAATTTCAGGAAGCTAAGAAATTCCTAGACGCATCTGAGAAAGGCGGTCCTGGAGGTTGCCGTGGTAGAGAGTGTGAGAAATATTGTGAGGATCAAGCGCACGGCGATGAGTGTTTCAATTTTGCTAAAGAGCATAATCTACTTCCAGAGGAAGAGATTCAGAGGATAGAAAAATTTAAAGATATTAAGAATAATTTAGAGATTAAAGGTGGTCCTGGCGGGTGTCGCGGTGAGGCAGAATGCAGAAATTATTGTTCGGATATGACTAATTTTGAAGAATGTGCAGCCTTTTCAGTTAATGCCGGATTTGTGAATCAAGATAAAGCTAAAGATATATTGAGGCAATTTGTTGAAATTGAAAAATTTAGACCTCAAGGAGATGATTTTATGCCCTTTGATAGAAACACCAATCCTCCTGGTGAATTTATGCCTCAAGGTGAAGATTTTGGTCCAAACAGTGAATTTAATAGATTTGGACCACCACCTGGATTTGAAAAAGAGTTTGAAGACCGATTTAAACAGTTTGAGCAGTTCCGTGGCGATTTTGAGCATATGCCAATTCCGCCTAGAGTTGAAGATGGCTCTTATGAAAGATTCAATCCACCTCCTGTTTTTGAGGAGGAATTTCCTCCGTATGATCAGTTTCCTGGTGGTGGAGAATTTCAGCCAAGCGAATTTGATAATTCTAATATAGAATTTAGACAAGAATTCCAAGGAGAATTTAATGAACAATTTAAAGCTGAATTTGAAAATCGCTTTGATGAATTTAGACCAGCTGACGGTTCTGTCTATCCAACTACGGGAGATGATTATATAAAGCCATTTGATCAAAATTTTATCCCACCTAGTGATGGTGAATTTTATCAACCTTCATTTAATGATGGAGGTTATCCTCCCCCACCTAGTGATGGTGAATTTTATCCGCCTCCGTCCGGTGATGAGTCGTATTTATCACCAAGTGACGAGATGATGTTATTACCAACCGTACTTTTCCCCATATTGCCATTTTTGAAAATACTATTTTAATCACTAAGAATTAAGTAGAAAAAAATAAAATCCTCGGCTTATAATATATGACCGGGGATTTGCAATTTTAGTTCAGGGTTTCCTTTTATGAAGTCACTAAAAGTCATTTCGTTTTTCCCTTCTGGTTTAACCTTTTCCAAATGAAGCTTATCGCCTTTAAGCGAGGCTTTTGTCACTATAACACGAAACGGCTTACCATCTTTGTCTAAGAAGAAGTATGCTCCAGGCCAAGGATAAAAAGCTCTTATCCTTCTTTCAATTATTTCGGGATTATCGTTCCAGTCTATCAGAGCGTCATCTTTTTTTACTTTTACGGTAAATGTTGCTCTTTTGTGGTCTTGTTCCACTGTCTTGATTTTTTCTTTTGTCCAAGGCAGAGCGACTCTGACCAAAAGTTTGCCTCCAAGTTTGGCCAGTTTTTCCTCAGCTTCTTCATAATTTAAATTATCAGATAATGGTAATTTCTCAGTGGCAATTATCGGGCCATGATCAAGTTCTTCGTCTAAGAGCATTATTGTGACACCAAGTTCTGTGTCACCGGAAAGTATGGCCGACTGGATGGGGGAGGGACCGCGATACTCCGGGAGGATAGACGGGTGAACATTTAGTATGCCGTGCTTGGGGATATCAACAATCTCTTTCGGTATGATTTTACCAAAAGCCGCCAATACAAAAAGATCCCAATCTCCTTTTTTTAGGTCAGTGTAGATATCGTTTAGTTTATTAGGTTGAAGTGTCAGAATCTTTTCTTTATCCGCCCACATCTTTACCGGAGGGGGAGTGAGGGCGAGTTTTCTCCCTTTTGGTTTGTCAGGCGTTGTTATGATAAGAGAAGGGGTTAGTCCACCCTTTTTCATCTCTTCAAGTATTTTTATGGCAAACTCCGGAGTCCCCAGAAATGCTATTTTAAGTTTGTTTGGTTTATCTGTCATAGGTTATTTTTCTTAGATTTTTTGCTGAGTCTATAAAAAGTATGCCGTTCAGGTGGTCCACCTCGTGTTGAATGATTTGAGCTAAGAGACCTGAGGCTCCCCTGGTGAATTTGGTTCCATTTTCGTCAAACGCTTCTATTGTTACCTTACTGGAACGTTTTATTTCGCCTTGCACACCATCTACACTTAGGCAACCTTCTGGTATCGATTCACGCTTCTTAGACACCCTTGTTATTTTTGGATTGATGAAGACTATATCTTTAGTCTTAGGTTGTTTGACTTCTTCTTCGTCTTTAATTTTTAAGTCCGGACTGAAGAATCTTCCTGAGACTATAAATATACTCAGAGGTTTAGCTACTTGAGGGGCGGCAAGCGCCACACCCTCGTCATAATCTACGAGTGTTTCAGACATTTGTTTCAAGAAATTCTTGATTTCGTCACTTTTAATCTCTTCGGGTTTCAGCTCCCTAGCTTTCTCCCGTAAGACTTTATCCTCTTTTTGAACTATGTTTCTCATTAGATTGAATTATAATACAAAATTAGAATATTGACAAATCTAAAATCACCTTTATAATTAATGCAGATTAGTAAGTTAAACTTAAATAATAGGGGTGTCGGATAACCATATTATTTAATAAAAAAAGGGGAGAAAAAATGAAGATGCTTGATCCGATGAAGTATGGGCTATGTAGGAGGTGCTTCGCAGTACTTCCTCCCCAGCTCAGTGGGACTCCGTGCCCACATTGCGACGGTGACCCTTATCTGTATAGACTAGGGTATACCAAAGAAGAGATCACTGCTTTGAAAGAGTTCGTTAAAGCAGTGAAGAAGGATCAACCTCCACTCTCCATGAAGGAGGCAGGGAGTTGAGGACTTCAAGAAGATTTTGGTCCGGCCATGAGGTCGGATTCACTTTCAAGAGGGCGTGCATTATGTGCATGCCCTTTATTTTTGGCACAAAGGCCGAGTAGATCATAGGAATATAATTCAACAGTTCTTTTTCCAGCTTTTTGAAATCAGCTTCAAGTTGTTTTTTGTCTTTGCTTTGTTTGGTAATCTTGATAAGAATCTTGAACGGCGGATAACTAAACCTTTGTCTCATATCAAGTTCTTGCCTATAGAATTCTGACACATCTCCTCTTAGGGCGAGTTTAAAGATATTGAGCTCGGGCATACGAGTTTGGACAAGAAATGTTTTTTGCGAGAGAGTCTTTAGTTTTACTAATAGGTGAAATATTCTCTCGTTGATTCTAAAATCCGGGATGGTAAAGAGCGCGTCAACTGAGATAATAGCGGAGCGATCTATCTCTCTGTTTAAATAAGAAAATATCATTTCAGTGGCTATGAGGATGCTTCCCGGCATCGAGAAGAAGTCCCCGATAACTTTCTCTCCTTGTTTCTTCGTTTTTACCATATCCGAATCCATACGAAATAATTTAAATTTCGGGAAAAGACTGTTTATCTCTTCGGCCACTCTTTCTACTCCGACGCCGAGCGACTTCAGTCGCCAGCTTTTGCAATAAGGGCACCTGTCTTCAGCCGAGAAAGAGGAGATGCATTTATGACATATAAAATTAGTTTTTTTGTCAGTTTTTTTATGAAGCACTAAAGGAGAGTCACATTTTTCGCAGGTTATTGTCTTTCGGCAGTCATCACATATTGTGGTCTGACTATAACCACGTCTGTTTAGAAACAAGATAACATGCTCGTTGTGCTTACTGGATTCTTTCAGCATTTTTTTTAATTCCTCGCTTATTATGGTGAATTTTTTTGTTTTCTCCTCTTCCTCTTTTATGTTAACTAATATTTGCTCGGATTTGGATAGTATGTGCGATGGATTGATACTTTCTTTCTTAAAATTATAATAATCTTCTGTTCTTACGACAGTATCTCCGTATATCAAATTTGCCTTTATATGTTGGCTGGTAATCTCCGCCACCTTACGTGTGTCAATATAAGGCCTCGTCCGGCTTTTGTAGAAAGGGGAGCTTTCTTGGTCTACTATTATGGTGTCTAGGTTCTTTATAGGCAAGGACAAAAATAATCCTGTTGATATAACCAGTAGCGGTTTCTCACTAGTGATAGCTTCGTTCCATAGTTCTAATAGTCTCTTTTTTGGCACTTCGGAGTGAAAAATAATAGTGTGCGATTCTATCCCTTTTTTAAGTTCATTTGATATTTCGGTAATGGCAGAGATTGTCGGAAGTATGATTAAAACAGATCGCTCTTTAGCAAATTCTTCTCTTACTATGCTTCTATAATATTTTAAGCGTTCTAGATTAGAGCCATGGAAGATAGATATTTTTTTATATTCATCATTTTTTTCTTTATTGATTGTTGTGCCTATCTTCTCAAGTTGTTTATTGTTTTCCAGTATAGTCGTTGGCGTGACTTCGTTAAGAACATTACTTAGAGAAGAAGCGTAGTATGTGGCAATCTCCAGTGTGGCATCTATGAACAAATGGTTAAAAATAGGAACACCGTCCTCGCTTATTTTCTTTAAAGAGAAAGAGGATTTTTTTAAAGAGCTTTTTACTTCTTTTATCTCTTTAGATGATACAACGATTGCAGGGACAGTCTTTTTTCTTATGGGGATTTTGACGATAGACCCTAATTCTATTTTCTTGGTTGTAAAATAGGAAAGATCTTTTTTCAAGAACCCTTTAGTTATGGGGATAACTGTTATTAATCTCATTTTATTCCCGACAGATGTCGGTGGTGAGCGTTAGAGGTTTATTTTTATAAGAGTCTTCTCGTCAAGGATATATAGTGTCTTGTCGTCCAATTCAAACACAGGATTGCTTCCTTTGTAGATTGGTTGAAGTAATCTACCCCCTCTTCCGTCTACCTCAATGGCGAATATGCCGTTTTGTACAGCAACAATCAACACATCACTGCGACTGGGGTAAAAGTCAGCATTTCTTATATTATACATGGAATCAATGATTAAAAGAGGGGTCGTGCATTCCTGATTATTGCAAAAATAATAAGGCAAAGGAGAATTCAGAGCGAGCCATTCTATCCAGACATTATCTGAATCGTCTACAAATATTTTTTGATTCCTGTTTTTATCCACAGTTAGAGTGAGACTATCCTTTGGTAGGAGTAATTTATTCAAAATCTCTTTTTCTTTTACGGAAAGAGTCCCTTCATCTTTGGAAATATTGTTTAACATAATCTCACCTTTTGGTTCTTTAGGTATAAGCATGGCTTTTGCTTCCGTTACTAAACCCTCTTTTACTTCCAATTTTTTTGCCCATGGCCAAAAATCATCTTTAGCTACAAGTATGGAATATGTGTCAGGAGTAAGATTTTGTAAGAATATGCCACCTTGAAGAAAGCTCGTCTCACCTCGGTCTTTTTCATTTACGAAGATTTTTACTCCGGATAATGGCGCGGATATATAGAGTCCGCCTGTTTTCCTGATATGTAAATTCTTATCTATTCTATACCCTGAAGTGTATAGTGTGATCAGTGGCACAAGGATAATGAATACTAAGATTGAGGTTAATAGGATAATTCGCCTTTTTCTGATATTTATTGGAGCCATCTTAATCTAAATAGTTGCAAAAAAAACATAAAAAGTCTAGAGTTAGATTAAAGTTATGGGAATATTTGTTAAAAAATTAGGGATAGATTTAGGCACCGCCAACACTCTTGTATTTTTACCAGGCAAGGGAGTCATATTAAATGAGCCGTCAGTTGTCGTGGTGTCTCAATCGGATAATAGGGTTCTGGCTGTCGGAGATGAAGCGAAAAGTATGATAGGAAAGACTCCTGACGATATCATTGCTTACAGACCAATGAAAGACGGGGTGATAGCTGATTATAGAGTGACCGAGGCGATGCTTCGTTATTATATAAAAAAATCTCTTGGAAAATTTAATATCTTTAAGCCGGAGGTAATGATATCTGTGCCGGCGGGAGTCACTTCCACTGAGCGTCGGGCTGTTATTGAGGCGGCTATAAAGGCGGGTGCTAAGTCGGCTTATGTTGTTAAGGAACCGATACTTGCGGCCATCGGAGCGGGTATACCGATTCATGAACCCCAAGGGTGTATGATTGTTGATATAGGCGGAGGGACGACAGACGCCGCGGTAATATCTCTAGGCGGTATAGTCTCTTCAATCTCTGTGAAGGTAGCTGGTAATAAGATTGACCAAGCTATCGCTGATTATATCAAGAAAACATTTAACTTGGCGATTGGCGATAGGACAGCTGAGGATATTAAGATAGCCATTGGTTCAGCGGTTCCTATTGAAGAGGAGCTTACTCATAAGATAAAAGGCAGAGATTTCCTTACAGGGTTACCAAGGAGCGCTGATGTGTCAACTAATGAAATAGTAAAAGCGATAGACGGTGAACTGAGAGAGATAGTAAAAGCGATTAAATTAGTGCTTCAGGAAACTCCGCCGGAACTTGCATCTGATATTATTGATAAGGGTATAATCATGACTGGCGGGTCGTCTCTTTTGAGAAATATTGATGAACTTATCTATCGCTCAACCGGCATTAAAGTGATTATTGCTGACGACGCTTTGTTTTGCGTAGCCAAGGGTACGGGTATTGCTCTTGAACATCTTGATGTATATAAGAAGAGTATCATCGCAAAGAAATAATAACGACTTCATCTTTGTGTTATAATACTCGCATGATGAATAATAGTCATGGGTATCTGATTTTTGGTGACAAAAACAAGTCAATTCTTTGGGCTAAGGAGAAAGCGTCAACGATATTAAACATTTCAATCAACACACTAGGGTCTTATCAGGATTTCTCCAATGAGGACTATGACTCGTTCGGTATTGATGAAAGCAGAAGACTTAAAGAGCGCGCTTTTATGAGACCTCTTGCGGGGGAGAATAAAGTGTTTGTAATTTCTTCTCATGCTTTCACCGTTGAAGCGCAGAATGCCTTGTTGAAATTATTTGAAGAGCCGGCAAAGGGGACTTATTTTTTTATAATTACTCAAAATTTAAATAATATTCTTCCAACTTTGATTTCTCGTTTGGTAATGGTGCGACTTGAAGATAAGTCAATTTCAAACGAAGAGGAAGATATTGCGACAGACTTTTTATCAAGTAATCCGGCTAAGAGATTATTATTTATAAACAAGATAATAGAAAAGAAAGTTAAGGGTGAAATGGACGAATTCCTGAATAATTTAGAAAGCATGGCGGTAAAAAAAATTGAAAAAAAAGATAAAATTTTCATCTCTACCATGGAGAATATACATAAAAGCAGAAAATATATAGGCTCTCGCGGGTCTTCGCCTAAATTAGTCCTTGAGTATCTTGCGCTTTCTCTTCCTATTATTTAAAATAAGAGTAAGAGAGAAAAATTTCTCTCTGAAAAAACTATTCCACGATAGTTTTAAAAGGCGGGGGTTGACATTATTGATTTTTTTGTTTATATTAAAAGTAAATTATGGAAGACTTAACAAAATCACAACTTATTTTATTAGCTCTTCTTGTGAGCTTTGTCACCTCAATCGCTACCGGTATAGTAACGGTTAGTTTGGTGAATCAAGCTCCCCCTCAAGTGACGCAGATGGTAGGTAGGGTTATAGAAAAGACTGTTGAAGTAGTTAGTCCTAGCGATTCGGATATTGCATCAGTCGTTGAAACGATAATTGTTTCTGATGAAGAGATGACAGTTAAGGCGGTAGAGAAAGTAATACCCACGGTCGTCAGTGTTGTAGTGACAAAGGATGTTCCCGTGCTGGAACAATATTTTGTAAATCCATTTCAAGATGATCCTCTTCTCCGTGATTTTAGTCTTAATGTCCCTCAATACAGACAGAAGGGAACAGAGGAGAAAAAAGTATCAAGTGGAACAGGATTTATCATATCAGATCAGGGTATGATAGTGACTAATAAGCATGTGGTGGCTGATGAGAAAGCTAATTATTCTGTAATATTAAATGACGGACAGAAGTTTGATGTAGAAATTATTGCTCGTGACCTCATGCAAGATATTGCTATCTTAAAGATTAAGAAGGAAGAAAATGAAGAAAGTAAAACTTTTAAATACGCCTCTCTTGGTAACTCAGATAATATAAAGATAGGTCAGAAAGTTATCGCCATAGGCAATGCATTGGGGGAGCTTCAAAATACTGTTTCAGTGGGTATTGTATCGGGATTAAACAGGGAGATAGTGGCTTCCGGTGCTATGGGGGAGGAGCGTCTTTTTGAGGTTATCCAGACTGATGCCGCTATAAATCTTGGTAATTCAGGAGGACCGCTTCTGGATCTCAGGGGGAAGATTGTCGGTATAAATGTTGCCAAATCAAGTAGTGGAGAGAATATCGGTTTTTCTCTACCTGTTAATATTATCAAGAAGATAATTTTAGATATTGAAGAGTTTGGCGAGATTAAATACGCAATGTTGGGTGTAAGATACATCACGATAGATAATCAAATATCAAAAGAAAAAAATCTTAGTGTGGATTATGGAGCGATGCTTGTTTCCGATAAGGAGAATAACGCTGAAGCTGTCTTTAAGGATTCTCCCGCCGATAAGGCCGGTTTGAAAGAAGGAGACATTGTATTAGAATTCAATGGAGAGAAGATTACCAGCAAGAAGACACTCAGTCTCTTTATCTCTAAATCAAGAGTCAACGACGAAGTTATTTTGAAAGTATTAAGAGGTGAAGAAAATTTAGACATTAAGGTTACGATGGGGGAACAGCCGAAATAGGTCAAAATTAAAAGCTGAGTCGCAAAATCACAGTTTAAATTATTAAATTATTAAATTTATCAAATATGCCACCATTTTCAAATTTTACAATTAAAGCTCAAGAGGCGGTCCGTAAGGCCCATGAGCTTGCCATAGAACGGGGGCAAAATCAGATAGATGAGCTCTATCTTCTTGCTTCTTTGTTGCTTCAAGATGAAAGTCTTGTTATATCTATTTTAGATAGACTGGAGATAGACATAATGCTCTTAACAGATTCTGTGATGGATAGTCTTGACGAAGGAACTCAATCTGTTGTTATGCCACAGTCCTATCAGATGTATCTTTCTCCTGCGCTTGGTAAGGTGCTTGAGACCGCTCAGAAGAATGCGGCCGACTTGAAGGATGATTTTATATCAACAGAACATCTGTTCTTATCTCTTATAATGACACCATCTAAAGCGGCTGATATTCTTTCTAGATTTCACCTAGATAAAAGCTCAGTAATGAACATCTTAGACGATTTAAAGAGTTCTAAGGTGGCGGACATAGAAACACCAAAGAAGTTTCATTTTCTTGAGAAATATGCGCGAAATTTAACAAAACTTGCCAAAGAAGACAAGCTTGATCCGGTAATAGGCAGAGATAATGAAGTTAGGCGCTTAATGCAAATATTATCAAGGAGAACAAAAAATAATCCTATCTTAATAGGTGAAGCGGGTGTGGGTAAGACAGCAATTGCTGAAGGTCTCGCTCAGAAGATTTCTAAAGGAAGCGTTCCTGAGCTTATAAAGGATAAAGAATTAGTATCACTTGATTTAGGGTCACTTGTTGCCGGCACGAAGTATCGGGGTGAGTTTGAAGACAGATTGAAGGGGTTGATGCGCGAGGTGGAACAGGCGGAAGGGAAGATAATTTTATTTATAGATGAGATCCACACCATCGTCGGTGCAGGGGCCGCTGAGGGAGCACTTGATGCTTCCAATCTACTGAAGCCGGCATTGGCCAGAGGTCACCTAAGAGCAATCGGCGCCACTACATTAAAAGAATATCAAAAATATATTGAGAAAGACCCAGCTTTAGCCAGAAGATTCCAGCCGGTCTTTGTAGAAGAGCCATCTATTGATAATGCCATCTCTATAATGCGCGGACTTAAGGAAAAGTATGAGCTTCATCATGGTGTGAGGATAACTGATATGGCTATTAAAGCATCTGTTACTCTCTCAAGTCGATATATTACAGACAGATTCTTGCCTGATAAAGCCGTAGACCTTATAGATGAAGCGGCTTCTGCTTTAAGACTTGATCTTGAGAGTGAACCAGAGGAAATTGAGGTAGTGAACCGTGAGACTATGAAGCTTGAAGTAGAAAAAGAGGCGCTTAAAAAGGAGATTGAGAGGAATGGTGGCTCAAAAGAACGCGCCACTCTCGCGGTAAAACAAGCCAAGCATAGGATTAAGAAAATAAACAAAGAGATAAGCGACTTAAAGGAGAAGACTTCGGAGCTTAGTTTAAAGTGGAAAAATGAAAAGAAAGCCATCTCAGAGATAAGTCAGATTAAAAAAGAGCTTGAGAAACTTAGAATAGAAGCTGACAACGAAGAAAGGAAGGGTGACCTGGCGAGAGTGGCAGAATTAAGGTATGGTTTAATTCCTGAAAATGAAAAAAAGATGAAGTCTGAGGAAATAAAGCTCAGAAAACTTCAGATATCGCGTAAGCTTTTGAAAGAGGATATTACCGAAGAAGATATTGCGAAAGTTGTATCAAGGTGGACAGGTATCCCCGTATCAAAGATGCTAGAAGAAGAACAGAAAAAACTTTTACGCATAGAAGATGAATTTAAGAAAAGAGTTATCGGGCAAGATGAGGCTATCACTAAAATTGCCAATGCGATTAGACGTTCCAGAGCGGGTATTTCAGATATTAACCGACCGATAGGTTCATTTATGTTTCTTGGTCCAACTGGTGTTGGTAAGACAGAGCTTGCAAAGACTGTCGCAGGATTTATGTTTAATGATGAAAAAGCCATGGTTCGTGTTGATATGTCGGAGTATATGGAGAGACATACAGTATCTAAGCTCGTAGGTTCTCCTCCCGGTTATGTCGGATACGAAGAAGGTGGACAACTTACAGAAATAGTAAGACATAGGCCTTATTCAGTGATTTTATTTGACGAGATAGAGAAAGCTCATCCGGAAGTGTTTAATATAATGCTTCAGGTTCTTGATGACGGTCTATTGACTGATGCTAAAGGCAGACATGTAAACTTTAAGAATACAATAATCATAATGACTTCAAATGTCGGCGGAGAATATGTAAGACAGATGGAGAAGCTGGGCTTTGCTTCAGAAGAAGATACTGAAGAAAAGAAGAGTGGCGAACTTAAAGATAAAATACAAAAAAGTCTTGAAGCGAGATTCCGTCCGGAATTCATCAATAGGCTTGACGAGATTATTATCTTCAACCCTCTTTCAAGTGAAAATATAAAAGATATCGTTGGCAAGCAGGTTGAGATAATTGCTAAAAGATTAAGAGAAAAAGAGATGATCCTAACCGTGTCAGAAGAAGCACTTTCAATTTTAGCAAAAGAAGGATATAATCCTCATTATGGCGCAAGGCCTTTGAAGCGTCTTATCCAAAGTAAAATATTGAATCCTGTAGCTGAATACATAGTCTCAGGGGAAATAAGGGGCGGAGGAAAAGTAATGGTTGGAGTTGATAAAGATAATCAGATTGTCATAAATATACCACCTAAATCTTCTTCTGGACATACTAAGAAAAAAGTAAAGGCTAAAAATTAAAAAGACTGTAAATGGGTAGATGGCTAGATGAAAATTCTGTCACCTGCTCATGATGGGTAGGTGGCGGAGTGGTCAATCGCACCAGACTGTAAATCTGGCGGCTTTATGCCTTCGGGGGTTCAAATCCCTCCCTGCCCACAGCGAACGAGGTGAGATGAGGGTAGGAGCGAGCCAACTGCTTGGCTCGCGTGAGGGATTTGAAGGCCGTAGCGATGCGCGAGTTTACCGAAACGAAGTGGAGGTAAGGCGAGTGCCGCGAGGCAGGGTCGTGAAAAATTTTCGTCAGAAAATTTATTCCTGACCAAATCCCTCCCTGCCCACAAAAATAATGAACGCAATGTGGAGCATTAAGAGATTATATTTTTATAAAGTAGGGAGGGATTTGAACCGAGCCGGCGCGAAGCCAGATTTTGAAGAATGAAAAATCTGAGCCGGCGAGTGGGGGTCGAGCGAGTGAGATATTGATGAGTCCAAAGGACG
>PFDM01000041.1:17979-18525 GCA_002772825.1 Parcubacteria group bacterium CG10_big_fil_rev_8_21_14_0_10_38_31
ATCCATGAGAGTGACCAAATTCAGAAGGTAGGCAGGGAGGGAAGTGAGGTAAATCTCCAGGTAAATAAGGGTCAAGTCTCCTTGGGTGGCTATACAATAGCCAAATCTCTAAAAATAGTTATAATGAGAAAAGCCTTATAACCTTTAATGTCCCTATTGGTTAGTGGCTACTTACTTATAAGGGGAATTATAACATTAAGATAATTTTATGGCACAACCTCAATTAATTAAACTACAGTGTACAGAATGTAAGAGAGTGAACTATTGGAGCAGGAAGAACAAGAAGCTCGTGGAGAGAAAGATTGAATTAAATAAGTTTTGCAAATGGTGCAAAGCTCATAAGAAACACAAAGAGATTAAGAAATAAGTCAACTCAGAGACTTGATCTCTTTGTTGTGGGGGTATAGTTTAGTGGTAAAACATCGGTCTCCAAAACCGATGACCAGGGTTCGATTCCTTGTACCCCCGCAAAGATTAAGGGTTCGCCGTATACCACTAAAGGGTATACGGCGCCACGCACCCTTTAGTGGTGCCGTGGCGATTCCT
>PFDM01000041.1:18580-23576 GCA_002772825.1 Parcubacteria group bacterium CG10_big_fil_rev_8_21_14_0_10_38_31
AACCCGCCACGGCGGGTTTAGCCGTGGGTTTACTTTTATTTAACCGCTTTTTTAAAGCGGTATTTTTATTTCAAAGAGTGTTTATTCACCTCGCCGTGACGGAGTTTCTTTATCCACAGTTTTGTTTTGGCTAGTGGGGGATTGTGGTGTATAGTGTATGTAGGTGGATAATTGTGGGAAATTATAAACAACATGTTAATCGGCGAATATACACACACAATTGACCCGAAGAAGAGAATTTCTATCCCATCTAAGTTTCGTAAAGAGCTGGGTAAGAAAGCAGTCGTGACGAGAGGTCTTGATAGTTGTCTCTTTGTCTACACTTTGGCTGAGTGGTCAAAGGTGGCAAAGAAACTCTCTGAACTTCCTCTAGGCCAATCTCAAGCCAGGAACTTCGCCAGATTGATGCTCTCAGGAGCAGTGGATGTAGATCTTGATTCTTTAGGAAGAATATTAATCCCGGACTACTTGAAAGGATACGCTGATCTGAAAAATAAAGTGGTAGTCACCGGAGTTTATAACCGATTAGAAATATGGAATGAAAGACATTGGACTGAATATAAAGGAAAGATTGAGAAGCAGACAGACATATTAGCGGAGAAGCTTGGTGAGCTTGGAATATTATGATAAAGCATATACCTGTTCTTTTAAACGAGGCAATAGATAGTTTAGATATTAAAAAAGGGGAGACAGTTATAGACGCCACCGTCGGAGCCGGCGGGCATTCAAAAATGATATGTCAGAAAGTCGGCAAAGAGGGGACTTTAGTAGGACTAGATCAGGACAAGACGGCGCTTGAGATTGCAAGGGAGAAATTGGTAGGCGAGAAATGCGAAGTTATCCTCGTGAACGGTAATTTTGGAGACATTGAGCCATTAACCCAAGGGGAAGGTCTGAAGAAGGTAGACAAGATACTTTTTGATTTAGGAGTGAACTCAATGCAATTGGGCCCGACAGGCAGAGGTTTCTCATTCTTATATGATGAACCGCTTCTCATGACTTTAAAAAGCGATTTGAATGAAGACGACTTAACAGCTTACGAGATAGTGAACACTTACCGAGAGGAAGAGCTGGCCGACATTATATACAAATATGGAGAGGACAGGGCTTCAAGACGTATTGCCAAAGAGATAGTTAAAGCAAGAAAGCTAAAGCCTGTCTCGACAAGCGGTGAACTCGCCAAAATTGTGAAAGGGGCGTTTCCGATAAAGCATTTCAAGATAAGCCCGGCCACAAGGACTTTCCAGGCCTTAAGGATAGCGGTAAATGACGAACTAGGTGCACTTGAAAGGGGATTAAGAGGAAGCTGGGAAATTTTAGATAAAGGAGGAAGGATGTCCGTCATTTCTTTTCACTCTCTTGAAGACAGGATAGTCAAGAATTTTTTTAGAAACTTATCAAAAGAAAAAAAAGGACTATTAATAAATAAAAAACCGATAACAGCGACACGAGAAGAAGTCAGGTCAAACCCAAGGTCAAGAAGCGCGAAATTAAGAACCATAGAAAAAATATAAATTTAAAATAAAATATGACAAAATTAATAAAAAATATTTCAAAGATAAGCAAACTCCAAAAGGTGGTTGTATGGAGTCTTATTTCTTTGATAATTTTTTCCGGTTTATTTTATCTTTATCTTACCACTACCGTTGTTATTGAGACAGCTATGATGAATAAAAATTTGGCAGAATTAAAGTCTTTAACTAAGAGTTATCAGCAGACTGAAGAGATGTATTTTGACGAAATATCCAAACTGACTTTAGATTATGCGTTGGCACTTGGCTTTGAGGAACAGTCTGAAAGGAAATTTGTCTCTCGGGGAAATGTATTTGCTAAGCGTTAAATATAAGGTATATGAAAGACCCTTTAATTCATCGCTTACGCATCGTAGGGGTAATTATGTTTCTTTTTGCAGGTATTATCATAGGCAGACTCTTTTTTCTCCAGATTGTCTCGGCTGATCACTACAAGAGGGAAGCCAATAATCAATACGTTGCTGTCAGTGAGGAAGAGTTTGACAGGGGAAAAATATTTTTTAAAGAGAAAAATAATACTACTTTATCAGCCTCATCTGTAAAGAGTGGCTTCGTTTTAGCTTTAACCCCATCGCTTTTACCTGAAGATAAAGAAGGCGTATATGATAAACTTTCAAGTGTGGTAGATATAGATAAAGAAGATTTTTTAAAAAAGGCGGAGAAAAAGGGCGATCCATTTGAAGACATAGCCCATAAACTTACTTCAAAACAAGCAGAAACTATAAAAAGTTACGCTATCCCCGGGGTGAAATCCTATCGGGAAGACTGGCGTCTATATCCTGCCGGCAATCTAAGTTCTCATGTGTTAGGATTCGTCGGTTATAAGGGTGATAAGTTGGTTGGAAGATATGGGATTGAAGAATATTATGAAGATGTGTTAAAGAGGGGAAGCGATAACGATTTTTTAATCAATTCATTTGCTGAAATATTTCTAAATACAGGCAAGAATCTATTTGCAGGAGACAAGAATTCAGGCACTAAAGTTGATAGAGAAGGAGACATTGTCTTGACTATTGAACCTAAGGTTCAACTCTTCTTAGAAGACACTTTAGATAAGATTATGGATAAGTGGGACAGCTCTCTTTCCGGAGGCATCATAATTGAACCTAAGACAGGGAGGATATTAGCCATGGCGGCTAAACCCGACTTTAATCCCAACCATTATGGAGATGAGACTGATTTGTCTGTCTTTGTGAATCCTAATATAGAGAGTGTCTTTGAGTTTGGATCTATTATGAAGCCGTTGACAATCGCTGCCGCGCTCAACGACAAAGTGATAACACCTAATACTACTTATGATGATAAGGGTTATATCAGCTTAAATGGATCAAGGATTGAAAATTATGATGGTAAAGCGAGAGGGATCGTTGATATGCAAGAAGTGCTTAATCATTCTCTTAATACCGGGGCGGTATTTGCAATGCAACAACTTGGGAAAGACAGATTTTATGATTATATTATAAAGTATGGCTTCGGTGATTATACCGGCGTGGACTTACCGGGAGAAGTAAAGGGGTTAATATCAAACTTAGACAGTTCTCGTGAGATAGAGTACGCCACGGCTTCCTTCGGGCAAGGGGTGGCCCTGACACCAATTGAGATGACTAGGGCATTATCCACGATGGCAAACGGTGGTGAATTGATGAAGCCCTATGTTGTAGATAAGATTCTTGTCGCTGGAGGACTTGATATAAATATAGAGCCGAAGAAACAAGACAATGTCTTAAGTAAGGAGACATCAAAAAAGATAACATCTATGCTTATAAATACCGTTGATACCGCCCTTCTTAATGGAACTGTAAAATTAGAACATTATAGTTTGGCGGCAAAGACAGGCACGGCTCAATTACCAAGCGTAGACGATAAAGGATATGATAAGGATAAATACTTACACTCCTTTTTCGGTTATGGACCAGCTTATGATTCAAGGTTTCTCGTCTTTCTTTATGTGAAAGAGCCTGTCGGCGCAAGATACGCGTCAGAGACATTAACCTATCCTTTTATGGATTTGATGAAATTTCTGTTAAACTATTACGAAGTCCCACCTGATAGATAAAATTGATAGATAAAATATTATGATAAAAAATATAATAAAAAAAATAATACTATTCATACTGAAGATTGAAGCAAGGCTTATCCTTTGGCGATATCGTCCGAAGATTATCGCTATTACTGGCACAGTGGGGAAGACCTCCGCTAAAGATGCTATTGGGACAATATTTTCTCGCGAATTTTACGCGAGGAAAAGTGACAAGAGCTATAACAGTGAATTTGGTGTGCCGTTGACTATTATTGGAGCAAAGAGCGCTTTTAATAATTTGTTTAAATGGTTTTTAATTTTCCTCAAAGGGATAAAACTTCTTATAGTAAAGCACGACTACCCGGAGATGCTTATCCTTGAGGTGGGTGTGGATCGTCCGGATGATATGTCTAAGCTTACATCTTGGCTTAATCCTGATACAGCTCTTGTTACCGGCTTTGGCAACACTCCCGTGCATATAGAATTTTTTAAAAATGTCGATGAGCTTATGAGGGAGAAGTCTAAGCTAATTCGTGATTTTACATTAGAGAATCATGTAGTATTAAATGGTGACGATCCTAAAACACGCGAATTGAAAAATCGCACTAAAGCCAATGTCGTTACTTATGGATTTAACGAGGACAACGACCTTATCGCCTCAAACTACCGCATATTGTATAAAGATGACAAAGACTCCGGAGTGCCAGAGGGGATAATCTTTAAGGTGGATTATAAGGGTAAAATTATCCCCATTCGTCTTTACAACATTTTTGGGAAGCAGGCGGTGTATTCCGTATTATCGGCTTTGGCTATGGGGGTAGTATATCATTTTAATATTATTGAAATGTCTAATTCACTTACTCGCTATCGCCCACCGGTGGCGCGCCTCAACTTGATAAGCGGAATAGGGGATAGTTTTATTCTTGATGACACTTATAACGCTTCGCCACTGGCGGTAGAGATGGCTCTTAATACACTAGATGAGATAAAGACAAAAGGGAGGAAAATCGCCGTCTTGGGAGATATGTTGGAGTTAGGTAAATATTCTGCCGATGAACATAGAAAGGTGGGGGAGAAAGTTTTGGGGATAGCCGATATTATAGTAACGGTGGGGATTAGGGCTAAATTTATCGCTGAGGGGGCAAAAGAAGCCGGCTTTAGAGAAAAAAATATTTATGAATTTGGTGAATCTCGCGAAGCGGGCAGATTCCTGATTGATATAATAAAGGAAGGGGACCTGATATTAGTGAAAGGATCTCAATCCATAAGGACGGAGAGAGTAGTGGAAGAAATTATGGCTCATCCGGAAAATAAAGAATTTCTCCTTGCAAGACAAGAAAAAGAGTGGTTAAATAAATGAGACAATTTGGCCCTATCGTCTAGCGGCTAGGACACAGCCTTCTCAAGGCTGGAACCGGAGTTCGATTCTCCGTAGGGTCATAAA